>DAOVJB010000098.1 GCA_030673425.1 Elusimicrobiota bacterium
ATGTTACGGCAGGAAATATCAGCTTAGTAAGGTATGGGTAGTTATTCTTGTAGCTCTGATATCTATTAACTTAAGTAACCAAAGCTGGGCGAAGATAACCGGAGAAGCATTGGGCTTAAGAGAAAAAGTTGAGCCCAATGTTGTTTACAAAAAGGATAGCCCCTATTTCCGTATAAAAGTAGAAAAATTACAGGGTGTTTCTGAGAGCGTAAGAAGTTTAGTACTGGACCGCTTATCTCATAGCAAGGTTTATATGAGTGACCCGGCTGATATCCAGGGCAGGTATCAGTATAATTATGTAAAGATGTTTGGAGCTCTTACTAATCATTTTGCAAAGAAAAAGAAAGAATTCAATGCTTTATGTATTGGCGGAGGAGGATATGTTTTTCCGCAATACTTAGAAAAGAATTGGCCAAAGAGTTCTATAGAAGTAATAGAGATTGATCCTGAAGTTACTCGTACAGCGCATGAGTTTTTAGGCCTTTCTAAAGATACATCTTTGAAAATTTATCATCTTGATGCCCGTAATTACATAGAAGACCTTCTCTTGCGCAAAGCCCAGGGAGAAAGCGTTGCAGCATATGATTTTGTTTATAGCGATGTTGCAAATGACCTATCCGCACCTTTTCAGCTTACAACCTATGAATTTAATGAGAAATTGGCTAAGCTCGTTAAGCCTGATGGGGTTTATGCTTTTAATCTAATAGATTCTTTTTATTCAGGAAAGTTTTTGGGAGCTTTCTTGAATACTTTAGAAAAGAGTTTTCCACATGTTAATGTTTTCTCAGTAGGAAGACTGCGTTTGAGTAAAAGTGAGTGGAATACCTTCGTGATAGTTGCATCTTTGACAGATTTAGATTTTAGTGGTTTTTCTACTCCGGGTTTTATATCTTCTAAACTAGAGCTTTCCCAGATTAAATTATTAAAGGAACGTTCTAAAGGAATAATACTTACTGATGATTATGCTCCGGTGGAGAATTTTCTTAAGTCAGTAGCTCGCCAAAGTGGAGCGTTATTAGCTTGCGGCAGATTACTTGAAAAGGGAAATTTAATGTTATCCCATGAAAAGTATAATCAAGCTATTAGTTTTTATAAAAAAGCTTTAAAGATTAATCCTGATTATGCTGAAGGCTATAGTAATATAGGAGCTGTTCTGGCCAGGCAGGATAAATTAGATGAAGCTGTTTTAGAATATAAAAAGGCATTAGAAATAAATCCTGATTTTGCTGAAGCGAAGTATGGTATGGGCAATATTCTATTGCTGCAGGGCAAGGATAAGCAGGCAGAGGCGTATTTTAAAAAAGTTTTAGAAGTGGATCCTAAGTATGCAGAAGTTTACTTTAGTTTAGGTAATATATTCCTAAAGCAGAAGAATTTTGATAAAGCTGTTAAACATTATGCTAAGGCAATACGCATAGAGTCGGGATTTGCTCAAGCATATAATAATTTAGGTAAGGCTTTGCTTGGTCAGGGAAGAATTGAAGGAGCAATTGAGTGTTATCGTCAGTCATTAAAAATAAAACCAGATTTTATAGAGGCAAAACGTAATCTAGAAAGCGTAATCGCTAAAAATCAAGCTAAGGGGTTAAAAGAGATATTTGATATTAAGGAAATAGATAATAATAGGAAGCAGAAAGAATAATGGAACCTGGCAATTGTATGGACAAGAATAAAAAGCCTCAAGGGAAACCGGCAAAACTTTGGGCCGCTTTTGTTGGGGTAATGATTTTGACAGCAGGGATAAGTCTGTTTTCTTTTGTGCCTGAGGCTGAGGCGGTTCAGGTTAAAAAAGTGATTTCAGGCACAGTAGATTTTCTTGCCACTGACATAGCCAAAACTATCGGTCCAGCAGAAGGTATGACGGAAGTTGATACGACAAAGAGTATAATCCTGATTACTATTGAAACTGGCAGTTTATATTCTTATGGGTGCCTTTTTACACCTGAGTTTTATAATTCAAGCACCCTGTATATATCACGAAGTGATGTAGAGGATGCGGCTACTATTGGCTGGACAGTTATTGAGTTTGATGAAGGTGTCTTTGTTCAGAGGGGAAATAGCGATATTCCTACAGATCTTATGACCAGAACCGCGGCTCTTGTTACTTCAGTTAATACAGATAAAAGTTTTATCATAACTTACCCCCGAAGTCTTAATAAAGCGTCAAATCAATCTGAATGTACTGTGGCAACTGCAAAGTTTAATTCCGGAAATGAGATAGAATTTGAGCGCAGAGACGGGGAATCTACCGTAACAATTGCGTGGCAGGTAATTGAATTCCAAACTGATGCCAGTGTACAAAGCGGTACATTAAACATACCTTCCGGTTCTACAGTAGATAGCACAACTGCTGCTTTAACTCCCTCAGTTGATGTAGATAAGTCATTTTTAGTTGTTACCACGAATGGTAGTGCTTCAGCTGCCGGTGCAACTGGCCAGTTTATTGTTCATGGTGAAATTCCTGATAGTGGTGACGGGACATGCAGCGCGCTTAAGTTTACCCGCGCAAGCAACGTAAATGATGTTAATATTTCCTGGTTTTGTGTAACTTTAAGTGACAGCAGCACTGTACAGTCGGGCGTTAGGAGCTTTACGGCAGTTTCCGATAGTGTAGATTTAACATCAGTTGATGTTGATAGAGCTTTTCCAATAATGTCAATTTCTTTGGATGCCAGTGCTAAGGATATGGATGCTTATTCTATTAGGGGTAATTTAACCTCTGGTTCTTTATCTTTCACTCGTGAGACAGCTATAAGTTCAAATATTGCCTGGTACGTGCCTGAGTTAGCTCCTTTCACTATACTTACTCCTGATGGCGGCCAAACATTAAAAGTTGGAGAGCCATATGATATTACCTGGACAACCTCATCTTCAGATAATTTGGATCAGCTGAAACTTCAGTGGTGTGACGATGGTGGTGCTGGTACCTGGACAGATATTATAACTATAGACACGCACCTTAAACTTTATGAATGGACAGTTTCTCCTGCAGCAGCAGAAATAGATACAGATTGCAAGGTAAAGGTCACTAATACCAAAACAGGATTTACCGGCTATACTGATGAATCAGATGCTAATTTTACAATACAGAGCAAGCTTGAACTGCAGTCTCCTAATGGCGGGGAGAGCTGGCTCGTTGGTGGTAATGAAGATATAGCATGGAAATACTGGGGCACTCTCACCACAGTGGTGCTGGAATATTCAATAAACCCATATACAACATGGAACCCCATAGATACTGTTGCCCATAATTATGGCGAGAACGGAGAAGGAATATGCCATTATACATGGACAAATATTCCCTTACAGGCAGGCGGACAGGTAAAGGTCAAGGTAAAATCAAGCAACAATCCAACAGTGATTTATGATGAAAGCTATGAGCCTTTTACAATACAAGGTAGTATAAATATAACCAAGCCGATTACAGATGAACTATGGCCTACAGGTTACGAGCGTAATATTGAGTGGACGCTTAACTGCGGAGCTACTGCTTTTACAACAGTTGATATTTATTATTCGCTGGATAATGGAGGTGAATGGAGTCCGGTAGCAACTGGTCAGGATGCAGATAATGTGCGGGATTATACTGAACCGCCGGGTAAGGGGTTCTATGCATGGACTCCTCCTTTAGCTGAATCAAGTAATTTGGCTATTATAAAGGTTTTCATAACCGGGGACGAAGCGACCAATGGTACTGTAAGTTTTGATATCACGCCGTCAATACAAGTTGACCAGCCAAACGAAGGAACAAGCACGATCTTTGTTGGCGGTTCAACCATCGTGGAATGGACCATAGGCGGAGGCGCAACCGATATTACGACAGTAAATATTTTTTACTGCACCGACTTTTTAGGATCAAAGACCTGGGGTACGGCAATCATTACTGGTGTTGGTTCAGCGGCGGGCCCGGGCAATCAGTGGGAGTGGACCCCTATTCCTGCTAGTGCTATAACCGCGCAGGGAGGCATAAAGGTTGAAAGCGCGGTTCACGCAGCAGGTGAGATATATGATGAAAACGCAGGGAATGGATTTGCCATAAAAGGATATCCTAAAATTACCGCGCCAGCGCTTGACTATATAGCGCCGGCAAATGTCAATTTATCAGTAACCTGGGATCCGCAAGGAGATTTAACCACTAAGTATGGCAGTACCTTTAGTCTAGAATATCACGATGGCCTTACCTGGGAGGCTATACCAGGGGCTGCGTATATAAATATAGACGGAGGCAGCACTCCGGGTCAATCAATAGACATATTACCCGCAGACATACCTACAGGAAATTTTGGAGATTCTGATTCTAAGCTGAGATTACGCTGTACCAGTGACGCTGAGGTAGTGGGCGAATCACCTACTTTTTATATCAGAGGGAATATCTCTAATGTCCAGACCGATGCAGCCGAATATAATATAGGTAATACCTGCACCATAACCTGGGATTGTTTTCCTACAAACTGGACAGGCAAGACAGTTACCATAGAATATGACGAAGAAGGAGGCACCGGTGCCTGGGACAATGCTGTGATAGGAACCCCTGATGTTGGTGACAAGACTTTTCCCTGGGCAATACCGAACAATGCGGTACTGGGGACCAACATTATTATACGGGTAAAATTATCAACTGACCCGACAAGTGAGGTTGTTGATGTTACAGATAACGCAATCGGAATTTACGGTAATCTTTCAATAACGAGGCCTACAACCAACGCACTTGATACCCCGCTTGTGTGGAAAAGCGGTACGGAGCAAGCAATAACATGGGACTTTGATGGTTCTTTTGGGAATATCAACATCTTTTATTCTGACGATAACGGACTCGACCTCTTTACTCATGTAATAGATAATACAGGCACAATACCTCCCGGACCCCAAACATGGACATGGACTCTCCCTTCTGATACGAGCCTGTTTGAGGCTTCAGATTTTGGGAAAAATACGCAGATACTTATTAAAATAGCCGCGTCAGACGTTACCTTAGCCGATAAAATACACAGTGAATCAGCTCAGCCGCTTACTTTCCTATCAACCCTCAGCGGCATCACTCCCAGCGGCACTACTATATATGTAGGAACAGAGCCACCAGATACACACATAGGGTGGACCTCAAAAGGCGATATAAAAAATATAAATATTAAGTATTCTACAGATGATGGAATTTCGTTTACAGGTGACATTGTTTTAGGCGCTTCAAATGCTGACGGATATGACGGATGGGAAAAGATAAATTGTCCTCTTACGGTTCTAGGCGGTGTTCCGACCAATCAAATAAAATTCAGAGTTGAAAGCGCAAACCATCCAAACGAGATATTTATTAATTCCTCAGAACTTACCGTAAAGGGTAAGCTGGAGATACAAACTCTGGAAAATCTGAATACAGGTATGGCGGTAGCAGCGCCGGGAACCTTTACGCTTGGCAGCTCAATTATTG
>DAOVJB010000036.1 GCA_030673425.1 Elusimicrobiota bacterium
TATTTTATCTAAATCACATTCAACTGTAGCAAAAGCTGAGTTTATGGACCATATTCGTCAGTCTATCACTGCTATAGTTTCACATAAGATGCGGTCATTTCTCTCTATGCTCGGTATTCTTATCGGAGTTGGGGCAGTAATTGCTATGCTTGCGTTAGGTGAGGGAGCCAGAGAATCTATTTCGCAAAGATTGGCTTCTTTAGGTTCCAATCTTTTAATGGTAAGACCTGGCTCTCGTCGGCAACATGGTGTCGCACTGGAAGCAGGACTTATTACCCGTCTTACTCTACAGGATGCAAATGCCATAGCGGAACTATCCGAGGTAAAAAGAGTATCTCCTTCTGTTTCTGGTCGTGGGGGGCAACTGGTATATGGCAATAAGAACTGGAATACACAGATCCAGGGAACGGGCGTAGATTATGGATTAATGCGAGCATCTAATCCTGTTGTTGGCAGATTTTTTACAGAGGAAGAATTGAGAGTGCGGGAAAAAGTGGTTTTACTTGGAGCAACTGTGGCAAAAGAATTGTTTGGGGATAATAATCCGGTTGGGGCAACGATTAAGATAAATCGCATAAATTTTAATGTAATAGGTCTCCTTCCAGAGAAAGGTGCTACAGGATGGCGTGACCAGGATGATTTAGTGATTATTCCTGTTACAACAGCTATGTATCGAGTTTTAGGGAGAGAATATGTTAGTTCTATTGATGTGGAAATAAAAGATTCCAGTCTTATGGAACAGGCCCAAGAGTCAATAAGCAAACTTATTATTAAAAAGCACCGTCTTAATAAAGATGATGAGGATTCATTCCAAATTCGTAATATGGCAGAGATTCAGGAGACTGTGGAAAGCACAACTAAAACTATGACCTGGCTCCTTGGCTCTATTGCCGCAATATCTCTTTTAGTTGGTGGAATAGGTATTATGAATATTATGCTTGTTTCAGTAACAGAACGTACAAGGGAGATAGGTCTTCGCAAAGCAATAGGGGCACGCAGGACGGATATAATGGTTCAATTTCTTATTGAGTCAGCGGTAATGACTTTTGTCGGTGGAATAGCTGGTGTTGTTTTTGGCTCGGGTATAGCATGGCTTTTGGCAATCTTCGCTGGCTGGCCAACGAAAATTTCTGCTTTTCCTATTATACTTGCGGTGACATTTTCTGTTGGTATAGGTATAGGTTTTGGCTTATGGCCCGCACGCCAAGCAGCAAAACTCAATCCCATTGAAGCATTGAGATATGAATAATAAATAATATTTGCTTATTAACAATTATTTTATAACAGAAAGTCACAAATCTATAGCGTGTGACTTATTTTTTTATTTGAGATATTTTTATTAACCTATACCAATTTTTATGGTAATATTACCATAAAAATTGGTAGAACATTAAGGAGGAAATATATGCTTGAGTCAATATGTTTCCCATTAATGAAGTTAAAGATAAAATATATGAAAAGAATATTCTTATTAGCTATATTAATATTGATAGCGTCATCCAGTAATTATTTACTGGCTGATCAGATCACGCTAAGCGGACAGGCTTCAGCGTGGGCTGTCTTTAATGGTGAGGATAAACTGGGTCTGCGGTATATCCCTGAATTCAGAGCATCACGGCAGGTAAGTGATATTAGAAGTATAGATGCCGAGGTTTCAGTTAATGCTTATGTTTTTGGGGATGATAGCGACATTAAATTATACCGGGGATGGCTTAGATATACCTCCAGTCAGTTTTGGATACGTGCCGGGCTTCAGAAGATAAATTTCGGACCGGCTAAAATCCTACGCTCACTTAAATGGTTTGACCGACTTGACGCGCGTGATCCTCTGGAACTTACTGACGGGGTCTATGCTTTGCTCGGCCGCTACTATTTCTTAGATAATTCCAACATATGGGTATGGGGATTGTTGAACAATGACGATTTGAAGGGTCTGGAACTCTATAAAAGCAACAAGGACAAAGCAGAGTTTGGGGGACGGTTTCAAATGCCTGTACCGCAAGGCGAGATGGCAGCGAGTTTCAATAGAAGACATGTTGATTCATCAGACTACAACAACAAGGAAACATCTGTTATGTCTTACGGCATGGAAAACCGTTATGCTCTTGACGGACACTGGGATGTAGGACCAGGTCTGTGGTTTGAGGCATCGGCCGGGAAGATAGAGGTGAACAGAGATGAATCACTCTGGCAGAAGTTTCTTACAGTAGGTACTGATTATACTTTTGATATTTTATCAGGTATACATATTTTATGTGAGCATTTTGTAAGATCATCCGGTCCGAAGCTGGATGAAAATGATGACACATACAGGTTTTCAGCTTTATCTGCGGATTTGGGTATAAGTATGCTTGATACTATAACCGCCATAGGGTATTACGACTGGGAAGAAGAAAAAATTTATTCATATTTGGGATTACAGCGTACTTATGATAACTGGCTGGTTGATGTAAGTATTTTCTCAGGGCGTGAAGATGGTGACGGTATATACGGAGGGACAGGTGTACAGTGTATGCTTACTTTTAATCATTGATAAATGGATATAAACAAAAAGGAGGACTAACATGGGGTTAATAAAAATAGAGAATATGGTAAAACGTTATCCGATGGGAAAAACAGAGTTTACTGCATTAAAGGACATCAACTTATCATTTGAAAGAGGTGAATTCTGTGGCCTTATCGGACCTAGTGGTTCCGGTAAGACAACGCTTCTTAATATTATCGGGTCGCTTGATGTTCCATCAGAGGGAAGTGCAACAGTATTGGATAGGAACATAGAAAACCTGTCTCATATAGAAGCAGCCCGGCTGCGCTCTAAACATATGGGCTTTATTTTCCAGACGTATAATTTATTGCCCGTATATACTGTATTTGAAAATGTTGAGTTTCCTCTTTTGATTATGAAAGTGCCTGAAGATGAAAGAAAGAAGAAAGTTATGGATGCACTCCAGTGGGTGGGTTTGATGGATAAGATTAAGTCAAGGCCAGCACAGCTTTCAGGAGGAGAGTCACAGCGTGTAGCGGTTGCGCGTGCAATTGTGAAACGGCCTGAATTGGTGCTTGCAGATGAACCAACCGCTAATCTGGATGCTAAAAATTCACACAATGTATTAAAAATGATGGTCAAATTAAACAAGGAATTAAAAACCACTTTTATTTTTGCCACACACGATGAGAAGGTAATAGGTTATCTGAGGAGAAAGATCCATTTGATTGACGGTAAGGTTGCTAAGGATGAAATTGTAAATTAAAAGGAGTAAAGAATGTTAATCTTAAAACTGGCATATCGAAATCTTATAGGGGCAGGTTTAAGGACATGGCTTAAAGTCGCGGTTCTTTCGATTACCTATGTACTCATTATATGGCATTATGGTTTTTTTACTGGAATGCTCAAACAGGGAACCAGAGCTATGATCAAAGATGAGATTGCCGGAGGTCAGTACTGGCACAAGAATTATGATCCTTATGACCCCATATCCTTAGATGAGAGTCATAGTGTTATACCTTCTGAATTGGAGGCGTTAATTAAAAATAAACAAGCAACTCCTATATTAATAAGACAAAGTTCAATTTATCCGGAAGGAAGAGTTCAGTCAGTGCTTCTAAAGGGAATTGAGCCTGAGCAGAAGGTTCTGGAAATTCCTACTTCGCAACTTAATGTAGATGAAAATGTTTTACCGATTTTAATTGGAAGGCGAATGGCAAACAGGAACTCTCTTGAAGTCGGAGATTATCTTACAATACGCTGGAGGGACGTTAACGGAACATTTGATGCAATTGATGGTAAAATAGTTGCAATTATGAGTACACAAGTGCCAAATATTGATTTTAGACAATTATGGGTTCCGGTTAAAGACCTGCAGAAGATGACAGGATTGGAGAATGAAGCTACCATTATCATAGTAGGTCAGAATCTTTTCAATCTACCTGATGTAGCTAATTGGGATTTTAAGGACCATGATTTTCTGCTAAAGGACATTAATGAGATGGTAAAATCAAAAAGGGTAAGTGCTTCTATTATGTATCTAACATTATTATTCCTTTCAATACTTGCAATTTTTGATACCCAGATACTGTCTATTTTCAGACGGAGAAAAGAAATAGGTATTTTAATGGCACTTGGTATGACACGTTTAGAGATAATATTACTATTTACTTTTGAGGGTGCGTTAAACGGAGTTCTTGCCATAGGCGTTGCAGCAATTTACGGAGTTCCTTTAATATATTTTACCGCGACAAAGGGTTTTCCACTTCCTGAGATTACTGAGCAATATGGTTTTGCGATAGCAAGAAGATTATTTCCATCGTATACTTTTGGTGTTGTTTCTGTAACTATTTTAATCATTATGTTGACAGTAACAATTGTAAGTTATATCCCAACTCGTAGGATTGCAAAACTAAAGCCGACTGAAGCTTTGAAAGGAAAAATATCATGATTATGTTTCTGTTGAAAGGTCTGATCAGGGATAAATCAAGAAGTTTATTTCCGGTCTTAATGGTAAGTACAGGGGTATTTCTGACTGTATTCCTTTATGGCTTTATGCAGGGTATATTTGATGATTTTGTTAAAGTGAATGCTCAGTTTGACACAGGTCATGTAAAAATTATGACACATGCTTATAAAGAACTTTTTGACCAAATGCCTAATGACCTGGCTATATTGGAAGCTGAAGAAATGCTTACACAATTACAGGATACCGAAAAAGGTATGATATGGACACCCCGCATACAATTTGGAGGTTTACTGGATATCCCGGATAAAAATGGAGAAACAAAGTCTCAGGGGCCGGTGATGGGAATTGGAATGGATTTGTTAAGTTCTGATTCTAAAGAAAAAGAAATTCTGAATTTAGAGGATGGTATTGTACAGGGCAGAATGCCACAGAAAAAAAATGAAATATTGATAAGTGAGGAGTTTGCTAAAAAACTCGGTGTAAAAGTTGGCGATGCCGCGACTTTAATTAGTTCAACAATGCATAGTAGTATGGCTATGTATAATTTTAGAGTCTCAGGAATTGTACGTTTTGGTATGACTGCTCTTGATAAAAGTACCATCATAGCTGATATCAGGGATGTTCGGGTTGCTTTAGATATGAGAGATGCTGCAAGTGAAATACTCGGATACTCCAGGGATATGATATATGATGACGATGGTATGATAAAATTAGCTGAAAGGTTCAACAAGAAATTCTTTATAGAAGATGATGAGTTTTCACCTATTATGCTAAGTCTTGGTGAACAAAGAGGTTTAGGGGAATACATAAATCTTGGAAAATCCTTTTCAGGAATAATAATTTCTATTTTTGTAATCGCTATGTCTATTGTTTTGTGGAATTCAGGTTTATTGAATGGTATAAGGCGATATGGAGAAATAGGCGTGCGTCTTGCAATAGGTGAAGCTAAGGGAACTTTGTATAGACGCATGATATATGAATCAATTATCATAGGTATAATCGGTTCTTCGGCTGGAACAATGGCTGGACTTTTGATTTGTTACTACCTGCAGCATACAGGAATTGATTTTGGTAACATGATGCAAAAATCTAATGTGCTTATAGCCAATGTGATGCGTACACGCGTAACAACAACAAGTTATGTTATTGGATTTATACCAGGAGTTATTGCTTCTGTAATAGGTACTATGTTTTCAGGTATTGGCATTTACAGAAGAAAAACCTCACAATTATTCAAGGAGTTGGAAGTATGAGAAATTTTTTAATTTTTGTTATTTTGCTGGTGAGTTACAGTGTTATTTATGCTCAGGAACCATCGGGAAAAGCTATACTCCAAAGAATAGACGAGAATTATAGTTCAGAGAACCGCAGGGCTGTTTCCACAATGGTTATAAAAGGCCGCAGGGGTACACGTACACTACAGTCTGAATCCTGGATACAGGGAATGGAAAAATCTTTTACTGAATACCTGTTACCTGCCCGTGAGAAAGGCACCAAGATGCTGAAGCTCGGTGATGAATTATGGATTTACTCACCGTCAACAGATCGTACGATCAAAATCGCAGGTCATATGTTGAGGCAGTCCCTTATGGGTTCCGACGTATCATATGAGGATTATATGGAGGACCCGAAGTTAAGTAATATGTATGATTCGAAGTTAATAGGAGAAGAAAAAATAGGTGACAGGGATTGCTATATTTTGGAATTAGTGGCTATAAAGAAGAATGTGGCTTACTATTCGCGTAAAATGTGGGTGGATAAAGAACGATATTTGTCGCTGAAGGAACACCGCTTTGCCAAAAGCGGTAAACTTTTGAAGACTCTTGTAATCAATGAAGTCTTCAAGATAGGAAAGCGATGGTATCCCAAGAAAATGACCTTTAAGGATGCCTTAAAGAAAGGTTCGGGAACAGAATTTATTATTGATTCGATTGAATTCAATGTTAAAATTCCCGAACACATTTTTTCTAAAGCGTCTTTGCGTAGATGATTAGAATGTGGAGGTAAGATGTCCAAGAGGATATTAGTTGTTGATGATGACAGTAAGATAGTAGATGTTATAAAAAGGCGATTGGAACAGAGCAATTATGAGGTTATAACCGCCTATGACGGTGAGGAGGGGTTGGATAAGGTACAAAAAGGAAAACCGGATTTAATCATTCTTGACATTATGCTTCCCAAGGTTGATGGCTATACGGTCTGCAGGAGGTTGAAATCTGATAGAAAATATAAAAATGTTCCGGTTATTATGTTGACAGCAAGAGTATTGGATTATGACGAGGAAACAGGACGGAAAGCAGGCGCCGACTCGTATATTACGAAACCCTTTGATGCTCCCGTGCTTCTTGCGGTAATAGAAGAATTACTTAGTAGATATACAAAAGACCCTAAAAGAATAACTTGACAGAAATTCTGTTTTTATGATAATACACTTAATCGCAGTGTATGTATGAATTTGTGAGGGGTTGTTTGTGGGATAGGGGTGAGAAATATGCCGAGGAAAAAAGTTTCAGTAAAGAAGAAACATGTTAAGACAAAAAAGACAAGAAATGTAAAGAGAAATGTAAAAAGTAAAAAAGATATAATCAGCTCTATATTTACCGAAGGATATTCTGAACAGCAGTTAGCAGAGATAAGGGAAAGGGCCTATTATATCTGGGAGAAAAAAGGAAGTCCTGATAATATTGATGTTGATAATTGGGTTGAAGCTGAGTCAGAACTTAAAACCGAGAAGGTTATTTAAGTATCTGAAACGCTGTATAATTCTTTCCTTATATTATCCAGCCTCCCGAAGCATATTAATCTATCACCTAAAAGGAGTTTGGTGTCTGCTGAGGGATTTGGCATTATTTTTTCGCTTCTTTCTACCGCAAGAAGCATAATATCGTAACTTCGTAATTCCGCCTCAAGTATACTCTTATCCAGTATAGGACTATCTTCTAAAACCTCAATGCTGGATACTCCGTAGCCACCTGTTGCAACCACCAGCTCTTCAAAACTTACAGGCTTAATGATTTTCCTGTTTATTATGTTTCTCCTTAAGAAATTCGTTAGTTTTTCCGCGGATTTTGTGTGGGTTAGGAGTCTGAACAGGACATAAAGACAAACCACTATGATTATCAGGTCTATCCATGGTACTAAACGGTTAGGTAGATTTGAAGGTAGAAACGAATGAAGAAGAGGAAGAGTAAATTGAGGTAAAAAGACATCTGACCGAAGTGAATTTGCGAATGTTGCAATAAGCGTAACAAGACCTGCATTTCCCATGACCATAAGAATTGATGCAATACGTCGTCTTTGGGGATTTCCGGTAATCAACTCAGCCTCTTTTGTCGTGAATCCTGTTCCTGTAAAACAGGATATTGCCTGAAATTTGGCCAGTGACCATTCAAGACCTGTCAGTTCAAAAGCAACGGCTCCGATTCTGACTGCAACGAATGATACAATAATAACACTAAAAAATAGGATTAGGTTCATATCTACCCCCATACTTGGTTAAAAAATGTTTTCATTTTAATAATACAAACTAATATGAATTACTGTAATTATATATCTTTTGGTGTTATTTTTTCAACAAAAATAATAAAAGCCCTATAAGTTCAGCAAATTTTATTACTTGTGTTTTTGAGTTATATTGAGTAAGATATAGATTAAAATAAAGAAAAAAGCCCGGGGGCTAAAATAGTGCAAAAGAATACAGATCCAAAATACTGGATTAAACCAGTTATTTTGATACTGGTTGTTTTAATACTGATATTTCTTTCCCGTTACTTTGGATTAGGACAGAAGATTGCAGAACTAAAAGATTGGATCAGGGCTATAGGAATCTGGGGAGTGATTGTATTTGTAGTGATATATGCTGTTTCTACGCTTGTCGGGGTTCCTACATCTTTATTGACAGTGATAGCCGGTTCTCTGTACGGGTCTGTGATTGGAGTTATTATAGTAAGTATTGCCTTGACGCTTGGTGCGGCTTTAGGTTTTATTATATCCAGATATTTTGCACAAGAAGCAATCCATAACTGGCTAAAAGATAAAGAAAAATTCCATAAACTTGAAAATCTGACCCAGAAGCACGGTGCCACTATTGTTGCAATTACAAGACTGGTTCCTGTTATTCCTTATACATTGCTTAATTATGGTTTTGGATTGACAAAAATTCCATTTGGAACTTATGTATTCTGGTCCTGGCTGAGTTTATTGCCAGGAACAGTCTTGTATGTTGTTGGTGTTGATGTTGTTACCAAGATGATAACTGAAGGAAGGGTTGACTGGGGATTGGTGGCTCTTTTTGTTTTCATGATAGCCTTGATCGCAACTCTGGCTAGGTACGTGCACAGATTATTGAGGCATTAGGTGACTCTTTTCTGTAAGCCTGTTATTTCCTTTTTTAATTCTTCAAGTTCCTGCATGGTCTCCTTTACAAACGGATCATCTGCTGCAGGTGTATGTGAATAA
>DAOVJB010000108.1 GCA_030673425.1 Elusimicrobiota bacterium
TAAGATAGCAATATCTGCCATTACAATCCACACTTATTGCTAAAGCCTTTTTAGTACCTTTAATTTTAACTACAGCTGCATCTGAACCTGCTCCTACTATAACTGCATCCTTATCTATAGCAGTAAAGTTTTTATATGCTGATTGTTTACTGGCAATAGTGGGAGAATCAAGCAATTGCAATAATACTTTATTAAAGTCTTCAGGCTCTTGTATTGATTCTATATCCAGTTCTTGTGTTTCTTTTAAGTAAGAAGGTTCTTTTATTTCTCTATTATAAAGAGGTGCTTTTTCCGTAAGAGCCTCCGGCGGAATTTCGCAAACCACTATCCCGTTCTCTTTAACTCTCATTATTTTATCATCTGTAACCTTTCCGATTTTTACTGCATTGATATTCCATTTTTTCAATATATCTAATGCTTCTTTTTCGTTTCCATCTTTTAATATAGCAAGCATTCTTTCCTGAGATTCAGACAGAAGTATTTCATAAGGAGTCATTCCTTTTTCTCTCTGAGGAACCAAACTAACATCTATTTCAATACCTGTCTGACTTCTTGATGCTGTTTCGCAGGATGAACAGGTCAATCCAGCAGCTCCCATATCCTGCATTCCTACAATAAGTCCTTTTTCTATCAGTTCAAGGCATACCTCTCTCAAACGTTTTCCAAGTTCTGCATCACCTATAGCAACGCTGCTTGTGTCAGAGCTTGATTCCTCAGTAATCTCTTTAGAGGCAAAACTGGCTCCGCCTACCCCATCTCTGCCTGTGTCTCCTCCTATGTAATATATGGGATTTCCTATTCCTGATGCAGCACCTTTTACAATATCTTTATGTTTTACAATACCTGCAACAAAAGCATTAACTAAAGGATTGCCTTCATAGCTTTCATCGAAATAAGTCTCTCCTCCAACTGCATTAATTTCTGCTGTATTAGCATAATGAGCTAATCCTTTTATGACTTCTTTAAACAAAAACTTAACTTTTTCGTTATCGAGGTTTCCAAATCTAAGCGAAGCTAAACCGGCAATAGGTCTTGCTCCTATTGTAAATATATCCCTTAAACATCCACCTATGCCTGTAGCAGAGGCCTCAAATGGCTCTACTGCTGAAGGATGATTATGTGATTCTATCTTAAAGGCAACCCCTAAACCGTCGCCTATATCAACAACTCCGGAATTTTCCTCACCTGCACCAACTAATACTTGTTTGCCTTTTGTTGGAAACAATTTGAATAATTTGCGGGAATTTTTGTAACTGCAATGTTCCGACCACATAGCTGAAAAAACCCCTAATTCTGTGAAATTCGGGTCTCTGCCCAGGAGTTCTTTAATCTGTTCAAACTCTTGCTCAGTAAGTCCTAAATTTTTTGCTGCTTCCACATCAATTTTAATTGTACTTTCCATTATGTGCTCTCCTTTTTTTAGTTTTTTATTCCCATTCTATGGTGCTTGGAGGCTTTGAGGAAATATCATATACAACGCGGTTTATCCCTTTTACCTCGTTTATTATGCGGTTAGACACCATCTCAAGTAAATTATGTGGAAGTTTTGCCCAGTGTGCTGTCATAGCATCTTCACTCGTAACCGCCCTTATGGCTACCACATTTTCATATGTCCGCTGGTCTCCCATGACTCCCACTGTCTTTACAGGCAAAAGCACACAGAATGCCTGCCATAGCTTACGGTATAGTTTGAAGCGTTTTATCTCATCTATCAGGATCCAGTCTGCTTCTCGTAATATGTCAAGTTTTTCTTTTGTTATCTCGCCGATGACTCTTACCGCAAGTCCCGGACCGGGGAACGGATGACGCCAGACCAGTTCATCACTAAGCCCGACTTCTTTTCCGACAAGTCTTACTTCATCCTTAAATAAATCCCTTAAAGGTTCTATCAACTCAAATTTGAGATTCTTGGGCAGTCCGCCTACGTTATGATGTGTTTTGATCGTTGCAGACGGGCCTCCCGTAGGAGAAACACTCTCAATCACATCAGGGTATAACGTACCCTGAGCAAGAAACTTTATTCTGCCCCGTATAGACCCCTTTGGGGTTCTACGGGGTAAACCTAATTTTTTGGCCTCTTTCTGGAATATATCTATAAACAATTTTCCTATTATTTTGCGTTTTCTCTCAGGGTCTTTTACGCCCCTTAAGCCTTTTAAGAAAACCTTTTTGGCATTTACAACTTTCAGGTTAAGGTGATACATATTCTTAAATCTTTTTTCAACAAGTGTTACTTCATCTTTTCTCAACAGGCCGTTATCTATAAAAACAGCAATGAGGTTTTTACCGATGGCTTTATGAAGCAGTATAGACATAACAGAAGAATCTACTCCACCGCTTAAGGCACATAAGACCTTCTCATCACCTATTTTTTCCCGTAATTCCCTTATCGACTCCTTAACAAATGATTTAACGCTCCATGTTATCCTGCATCCTGCAATATCAACAACAAAGTTCTTTATAATCTTCTTTCCCTTTGGTGTATGGACTACCTCAGGGTGAAACTGCACCCCATATAATTTCCTTTTGGTATCTTTCATTGCAGCAACAGGAGAATTGTCAGTTGCTCCTATTACCTTAAAACCTCTGGGTAATAAAGCAATCTTGTCACCGTGACTCATCCAGATTTTTTCTTTCTTAGTCAGATCCTTAAAGAGTCCTTTTGTTGAGGTAACCTTAAGAATTGCTTTTCCGTATTCTCTTGCTTTTGCCTTGGCAACCTTCCCACCCAGGAACTTTGTCATAAGCTGTGCTCCATAGCAGATGCCAAGAACAGGAATCCCAATATTAAATATGGCTTTGTCACATACGGGACTCTTTCTGGAAAGAACGCTTGCAGGACCACCTGATATAATAATAGCCTTAGGGGACCGCGCAAGGAGATCCCTTGCAGTAATATTATACGGAACTATCTCAGAATAGACACCACATTCTCTCACTCTGCGTGCAATAAGGTGCGTATATTGAGAACCGAAATCTAAAATTGCTATAGAGTCTTTACACATTCTTTATTCCTATTGAGTTGTTTGTAGTAATCTTGAAGGGACTTTGGTAAGGTTTTGGTTTTCCTTACGGATTCGATACCTTCAATACTGGCCTCAGCAGCAGTTAATGAGGTAATATAAGAAATCTTATGCTGTATTGCCTTTATGCGGATATAGCTATCATCGTACTTACTGCTGTGTCCTATAGGTGTATTAATGATAAGATTGATCTCTTTGTTCTTAATCGCATCAGCAATATTAGGCCTTCCCTCATGCAGTTTCTTTATAAAGATATTTTCTATACCATTTTCCTTTAAGAAAGAACTTGTACCTTCTGTAGCATAGATATTAAAACCTAATTTTTTAATCCTCTCTGCTATTGGAACTAAAGATTCTTTATCCTTGTCAGCAACCGTTAAGAGAATATTTCCTTCCAAGGGTAGTTTTGTTCCAGCTGCTTCTTCGGCCTTGTAAAAAGCAAGACCAAATGTATCTGCAATTCCCATCACCTCTCCTGTAGCCTTCATTTCAGGACCCAGTAATGGATCTACTTCAGGAAACATATTGAAAGGAAAAACAGCTTCTTTGACAGCAACATATGGTAGTTTATGTTTTTTCTTAAGTTCCGGGAAATCCGCAAGTTTTTTACCAAGTATCACTTTTGTAGCTATAGTTGGTATCGGAATTCCTGTAATCTTGGATACCAGAGGAACTGTTCGTGAAGCCCTTGGATTAGCCTCAAGTATGTAAACCTTATCATCGCATATAGCATACTGAATATTCATTAAGCCTACAACCTTTAACTCCTTACCAATAGCTGCAGTGTATTTTTCTATTGTCTTGAGATGATCTTCTTTTATTGTTCTTGTGGGAATAGCACATGCAGAATCTCCTGAATGGACACCTGCCAGTTCTATATGTTCCATTACAGAAGCAACAAATGTGTCCTCACCATCACAAAGTGCATCCACTTCAGTCTCAATTGCTCGTTCTAAGAATCTATCGATAAGCATAGGATGTTCAGGGCTTACCTGGATTGCTTGGCGAGCATAATTTACCAACGTTGTCTCATCATATACAATCTGCATACCCCGGCCGCCTAATACATAAGATGGGCGTACCATAAGAGGATACCCTATTTTCTTAGCAATCTTAATCGTTTCATCCAGTGAGCGTGCCGTGCCACTTTCAGGCTGTGGAATTCCAAGAACAATCATTTTTTCACGGAAAAGTTCTCTGTCTTCAGCAAAGTCTATACTTTCAGGTGATGTTCCGAGAATGTTAACTCCGTTCTCCTTTAATTCATTGGCTATATTAAGCGGTGTCTGTCCGCCGAACTGTACAATGACGCCTTCGGGTTTTTCTTTCTCATATATGGCAAGAACATCTTCAACCGTAAGAGGTTCAAAGTAGAGTTTGTCTGAAGTATCATAATCCGTAGATACTGTTTCAGGATTACAGTTAACCATGATTGATTCATAACCCTCATCACGCAGAGCAAAAGCTGCGTGAACACAGGTATAATCGAATTCAATTCCTTGTCCGATTCTATTCGGTCCCCCTCCTAAAATCATAACCTTTTTATTAGGAGATACCTCTACCTTATCCGGAGCATTATAGGTGGAATAATAATAGGCGGCATTTTCAACACCGCTTACAGGAACCGGTTCATATGCCACTTTTTTGCCGATTTTAAGTCTTTTATTTCTAACTTCTGTCTCTTTTAGGTTAAAAAGACCGGCTAAGTATCTGTCAGAAAAACCCCACTCTTTTGCCTTACTGAATTTTTCATCCGGAAGATTTTTCCATGTGTATTTCAATAATTCCTCTTCAAATTCTACAAGTTCTTTCATTTCGTTTAGGAACCAACGTCCAATATAAGTTAATTGATACAGTTCCTCTATAGTAACTCCCTTGCGCAAGGCTTCATATATAAGGAATACGCGTTCACTGGAAGGCTGGGCTAATCTTGATTTTAATTGTTCCAACGAAAGTGTTTTGAAATTTTTAGCTCCGCCCAGTCCGTATCTTTTTATTTCTAAAGA
>DAOVJB010000003.1 GCA_030673425.1 Elusimicrobiota bacterium
ATTTAAGAACCATGATTATCAGGATCCTTTCTATATTAAAAATCGTGAGCAAAACCTCATAATAAGTGCGGATTGCACATGTAGTATAGAAACATGTTTCTGTCTTGCCTTAGGTGTAAAACCTTATCCGCAGGAAGATTTTGACATTAATCTTTCTCAGGTTGAGGAAGGTTTTGTAGTGGATATCGGGTCTGAGAAAGGTACCAAACTCGTTGAAAAGCATTCCGACCTTTTTGACCAAGCAAAGGATAAAGTAATAAAAGACAAAGATATCCAGAGAGAGAAAGTTATAAAGGAAATTCAAGATAATATAAAAGAAAACTCTATTCCTGAAGAGGATTCGTATAAGGGTATAATAGAGAAAAAATTTGAATCTGATATATGGAGTGATGAGGCAAAAGAATGTGTTGAATGCGGTGCTTGTAATATGATATGTCCTACCTGCCATTGTTTTTTACTATACGATCAAAAAAATGAAAATAGTATGAAACGTCTGCGTATCTGGGATTCATGCATGGTTAAAGATTTTGCAAGGGTAGCGGGTGGTGCTAATCCAAGGCCGAAACTGTGGATGAGATTAAGGAATAGGTTTGAGAAGAAATTTGACTTTTTCCCAAAAGTTGCCGATATTTATGCTTGTACAGGATGTGGACGTTGTATATCAGCATGTCCTGCAAAGATTGATATAAGAAAGGTTCTAAAAAGGTTAGTGAAAGATGCATAATCCATACAGACCCATTAGAGCAGAGGTTCTCGAAGTTATAACAGAGACTCCCACCATAAAAACAATAAAATTCAAGCCGGATGAGCCAATATCTTTTAAAACAGGACAGTTTGTAGAAATTACAATACCCGGTGTTGGAGAAGCGCCATTTACCCCGTCTTCTTCTCCCTCTGTAAAAGATACTATGGAAGTGAGTGTTATGAGGGTAGGGAAGGTTACTGAGAGAATACATGAGTTAAAAAAAGGTGATATTATAGGGGTAAGAGGTCCTTGTGGTAAGGGTTATCCATTGGATGAGTTTAAGAATAGGGAGGTAGTAGTTGTAGGAGGAGGTTGCGGGTTTGCGCCTTTAAGAAGTCTAATGTATTCTCTTTTTGATATGAGCGGGCAGTTTAAGAAATTATTTTTCAGGGGTGGTTGCAAGAACCCTAAAGAATTTCTGTATAGAAAAGAGATCCAAACATGGAAAAAAAGGGATGATCTGGGCATACAACTCACCGTTGATAAAGTTGATAAAGGTGATACCGATTGGAAAGAAAATGTAGGACTTGTTACAACTATCCTTGATAATATAGATATGGAATATAGTAATGGTATTGCCATTGTCTGCGGTCCGCCAATAATGATGAAGTTTGCAACCAAGAAACTTCTTGATATGGGGTTTAAGGACAAAAACATTTATTTATCTATGGAAAAGAACATGTCCTGCGGAATTGGAAAATGCGGCCATTGCAGGATTGGTATATATTATGCCTGCAAAGACGGCCCTGTATTTACTTACGATAAAATAAAAGATTATTCGGAAATTTGGGAATAGGTGGAATGAATGGAAACTAGTGCTGAGCAAATTCATCAAGGGAAACTAAATATTGAGCCTAAAGCAGGCAAGGATAAAAGACTCTTTATTGACCTCGATGTTTGTGCTAGCAGTGAGTGCAAAGAATGTGTCATACAGTGCAGTTATTTTTACCATCAACAGAAGCCCGGGAATAACGGTATTATTTCTGTAGTTGAACTCGCAACGTATGCTCTTGTATGCAGAAAGTGTGAAGAGCCTCATTGTATCAATGCATGTCCGGTGGAGGCTCTTGAGCAGCAGAAAGAAAAAAATAAGTTATTGATAAGACACAATATGCGCTGTATTAGTTGTAAGTCATGTTCACACGCTTGTCCATACGGAGCAATCTATCCGGAAAATGTCCCATTATTAATTCATAACTGTGATTTCTGTATGGATAGAAGAGAAGAGAAAGACGAACCTTTATGCATTAAAACATGTCCGTATGGAGCTCTTTCATTAAAAAGTGGTGATATTAAGTTAGATGAAAATACATTTCTCGTGGGGGACAACCTGATAATTCATTCCACACATTGGGATAGGGAAAAAGCATGATTTATCTGTTTTATTTAATATTTTACGGGTTTCTACTAACGGCTATTGTCGGACTTCTTGCAAGCTGGATTGACAGAAAAGTTACCGCACGTGTGCAGTATCGTGTAGGACCTCCTGTCTTACAGCCATTGATAGATATCGTCAAACTTTTAGGCAAAGAAACACTTATTCCAAAAGGTGCTTCAAAGATGACATTCCTGGGTGCACCTTTAGCAGGTTTAGCAAGTGTGATATTAGTGTCAACTTTGTTATGGGTGAATAATGTAAGTTCTAATAGCACATTTTTAGGAGATTTAATAGTAGTAATATATCTTTTAACTATTCCTTCAGTCAGTATTATTATGGGTGGCTTTGCATCCAGGAATCCACTCGCCAGTCTTGGGGCATCACGGGAAATGAAGCTTATCCTGGGGTATGAACTTCCCTTTGTGCTTGCAGTTTTCGTACCGGTGATAAAATCCGGCTTTTCTATAAGACTTGGTGATATATTGAATTACCAGCTGCAAAACGGGGTTATTATAGGAAGCTGGTCGGGATTTATCGCTTTTGTTGTTGTTGTAATGTGTATACAGGCAAAATTGGCTCTAGTTCCTTTTGATATCGCAGAGGCGGAAACAGAGATTGTAGGTGGTCCGTTAATAGAGTACTCAGGATCAGGACTGGCTGTTTACAGACTTATGAAGAATATGCTTCTGTTTGTCTTACCTTTCTTTTTGATGATTTTATTTATGGGTGGGTTGAGATTTGATGGTATACATCTTTTATGGGGAATACTGAAATATGTCGGTTTAGTAGCTATAATAACCGTTATAAGAAATACTAATCCTCGAGTCCGAATTGACCAGGCTGTTAGATTTTTCTGGGGGCCTATGACAGTCCTTGCGAGTATAAGTGTAATTATGGCATTTCTCGGATTATAATATTTAGGATTTAGGGAAAGAAAAAAATATGAGTATGAAATTAAAAGCACTTCTAAAATCTCCGTGGGTATTTCATCTGTCTACCGGTAGCTGTAATAATTGCGACATTGAGATACTGGATTGTCTTACCCCCAGGTTTGATATTGAGAGATTCGGGATGCTTCTTGCGGGCAGTATAAAGCATGCCGATGTACTTTTAATTACAGGCTCATGCAACAGGCAGTCAGTTATAAGATTAAAAAGGTTGTATGAACAGGCTCCTAAACCATGTCTTGTAGTTGCAATTGGAGAATGTTCATTATCAAGGGGTTTGTTTATGCATAGTTATAACTGTCCTGTCCCTTTGGATAAAATTATCCCTGTGGATGTTTATATTCCGGGATGTCCTCCTAAACCTGAGGCGATTATTGCAGGTGTCGTTAAACTTATAGAGAAAGTGAAAAAAGAGAAAGTAGAGAGTAAAAAATGAGAAGAGAAGAAGTTATAAAAGATTTAAGAGAAAGATTTAAGGAAGAAATTATTGATTTTTTTGATAAGTCTCCCAAAAGAGTATATATAGAGATTAAACCAGAAGCGATATTAAAAGTATCAGATTATATTTTTAAGAGTTTATCTGCGAGATTCAACATTGCTTCCGGAGTAGATACAAGGTATCATGTAGAGATTTTATATCATTTTATTTTTGAAGATATAAATCTTTTGATTTCTCTAAGGGTAAAACTTGATAAGAAAAAATTAGAGATAGATTCACTTATTCCTATATTTGAGGCGGCAAACTGGATAGAAAGAGAAATTCATGAACTTTTAGGTATAAACTTCAAAGGTCATCCTGATTTAAGAAGATTACTTTTATCAGATGACTGGCCTGAGGGGATTCATCCATTAAGATGTGATTATAAAGAATGGGATGAGAAAGCTATTAGAGATAGAGGCGTATAAAATTAGAAATGGACAATTAAAATGGCAAAGACAATAGTTCCAATAGGACCTTATCATCCTTTACAGGAAGAACCAGAGTTTTTTAGTCTTACTGTTGAAGGTGAGAAGGTTGTAGATATTGATGTTAGAATAGGGTATAATCACAGAGGTATAGAGAAACTTTCTGAAATGAAGACCTTTGATCAGTCTACCTTTGTTATAGAAAGAATTTGCGGTATATGTTCTACCAGTCATCCTTTTGCATACACAAGAGCGGTAGAAGACATCATTTCTGTTGAGGTGCCGGAAAGAGCTAAGTATATAAGAACTATAATTGCTGAAGGAGAAAGAATACATTCACATTTATTATGGCTAGGGCTTGCCGGACATTTCCTTGGATATAACACTGTATACATGTGGGTATGGAAATTAAGAGAAGAAATACTGGATGTTATGGAAATTCTATCCGGAAACAGAAACAATTATGCAATGTTCAAACCCGGAGGGGTAAGAAGGGATATTAAACAGGAAGATATTCCAGATGTTATTAAAAAATTGGATTCTATTATACCTTCTCTTACGATGATTAAAAAAGCAGTCATAGATGACCCTGTTATTCATGCACGGACAAAAGGAATAGGTGTTCTTTCTAAAGAAGATGCTATAAATTATGCTGCTTTAGGGCCTACTTCAAGGGCTTCTGGGGTTGCAAGAGATGTGAGAAAAGATGCTCCTTATGGAGTTTATGATAAGATTGAATGGAATATGATAGTAACAAAGAATGGAGATGTCTTTGATAAGGTTATTGTAAGGATACTGGAGGTTTTAGAGGCTATAAAGATAATGAAGGAGTGTTTATTAACCCTGCCTAAAGGAGAAATAGACCTGAATATAAAAGATATACCTCCGGGAGAAGGTATTGGTCACGTTGAAGCACCAAGAGGCGAAACTTTTCATTACGTAAGAAGTGACGGGACAAACAGACCTGTGCGTCACAAGGTAAGAGCCCCTACGTTTATGAATCTTCCTACATTCAAGGCGACTGTTGTAGGAGAGACGATATCAGATGCTACTATAATTCTAGCTGCTATAGATCCATGTTATTGTTGTACGGAAAGAATGGCGGTGCGTAATATAAAAGGAACAAAACTCTATAATGGAGAGGATTTGATTAGACTTTCACAGGAGAAAACAGAAAAAATTAAAAGGAAGATGGGTTTATGAATTTAGGAAATGAACTTTTTAAGTTTGATGCTTTGGCTAACTTTGTAGGAATATTTATAACTCTTTTTTCTTTGCTAATCGTTATTTATTCTTTTGGGTTTATGCGTCAAAGAAAAGGGATGTTTCAATATTATATATATATAATTCTTACACTCCTAGCTTCTCTGGGTGTTGTATTTTCTAATAATCTCATTTTACTTATAGTATTCTGGGGATTTTTAGGACTTCTTTTATACTTGTTAATAGGTTTTGGGCAAAAAGAACGGACTCCTTCTACAGCTAAGAAAGCATTTATAATAATTGGCGGGACTGATGCTTTGATGCTGTTAGGGTTGGCGTTTATCTGGAAAATCGCGGGTTCTCTTACGATGGATAAAATAAGTATAGCATTAAATACAAAAGTAGCTATATGGACATATCTGTGTCTTGCAGCAGGTGCATTTGCCAAAGCAGGAGCTATGCCTTTCCATACCTGGGTTCCCGATACAGCTGAGGACGCACCTACCCCTGTAACTGCATTTTTACCGGCATCTTTAGATAAGCTTTTAGGTATATATTTTCTTGCAAGAATTACATTAGATATCTTCCAGATGAATGGAGCGATGAATACTTTGTTGATGGGGCTGGGTAGTTTTACTATCATTGCTGCAGTTATGATGGCGTTAGTTCAGCATGATTTGAAGAGACTTCTGGGCTATCATGCTGTTAGTCAGGTTGGATATATGGTATTAGGGATCGGAACAGGCAATCCGATAGGAATAGCCGGTGGTCTGTTTCATATGTTAAATAATACAATATATAAATCGTGTCTGTTTTTAGGAGGTGGGGCTGTAGAAAAAAGAACAGGGACTACCGATTTAGACAAACTGGGAGGATTTGCAAAAATTATGCCTGTAACATTCGTTACATTTTTAATAGCATCACTTGCTATATCGGGTGTTCCTCCTTTTAATGGTTTCGTTTCGAAATGGATGGTTTATCAGGGTATAATAGATACAAGTAAAGATGGTAGTTATCTATGGATATTATGGCTTGTTGCGGCTATGTTTGGTAGTGCTTTAACACTCGCGAGTTTTATGAAATTGGTTCATGCGGTATTTTTAGGGCAACGTTCCAAAGAACAAAAGGCACCTAGTGATAACCGTAAGGAAACTTCCTCGAGCATGTTAATACCAACGGTTACTTTAGCATCTTTATGTGTTATTTTTGGTGTTTTCGCTTACCAGATACCACTTAAACTTTTTATCTTTCCGAGTTTGAAGATGACGGATACAGTATTTTATGGTATTTGGAGTCCTGGTCTTGCAACTGGTTTAATAATTGTGGGAATTGTGGTAGGAATTATAATTTATCTTTTAGGTACAGTTGCTAAAACAAGGGAAACTGAGATTTTTGTGGGTGGAGAAATCGTAAAAGAACATCCGGAGATGAGACTTTCAGGGACAGAATTTTATAACACGATAAAAGAGATGGGCTTTTTAAGGACTATCTATAGATTGGCAGAAAAGAAGGTGTTTGATATATATGATATAGGAAAGACAATAACTTCTGGTTTTAATAAAGTGTTAGGTACCCTTCATAATGGGGTGCTTCCTACATATCTAGCTTGGTGCCTTTTGGGTATGATAATTCTATTTTTCATTTTATTAAGGTGAGTTATGATAGAACTTTATATTTTACTGATATTTATGATTATCGGGGCAATAATAGCAATAGAGGTTAAAGACCTCCTTTCCTCTGTAATAGCCGTAGGTGCGGTTGGGCTTGGTCTTTCAATAGTCTTTTTAATACTCAAAGCACCTGATGTTGCCATTACGCAACTTGTTGTTGAGATATTATGTCTTATTATTTTAATAAGAGCTACATTAAAGAAAGATATCCCATTTTCGACATCAGGTAGATGGTTTCTAAATACTCTTATTACGTTAGGCTTTATAATCATATTTTTAACTGTTGCAATAAAGTCTCTTTCTGACTTACCGGAATTTGGTTATCCAATGATGAGAGTTGCCAAGACATATCTAAGAGAAGGACTAGCCAAAACAGGTGCTAGTAACATTGTTGCTTCAGTCATACTTGATTTTAGAGCTTATGATACCCTTGGTGAGGCAACTATATTATTTACAGCTGTTATAGGTGTTTTAACGATTGTAAGGCGAATTGGTAGAAAAAAAGAGAATCAACAAATCGAGGAAGAAGATGAGTAAAGAACATGAAAAAGGAATGTCTCTTATTGTAAAGACAATCACCCGTCTTACAGTAGGGCTTATACTTCTGTATGGTATATATATTGTTTTTCACGGCCATGTTTCTCCCGGGGGAGGCTTTGCCGGGGGTGTTATTATAGCACTATCCTTTATTCATCTTATGCTTGCCTATGGCAGAGAAGTAGCATTTAGAAAATTGTCTAAAGCAACTGCTTCAGTTTTTGAGAATTTAGGTGCAATATTATTCTTAATCATAGCATTATTGGGTTTTGCAGGCGGATATTTCTTCCTGAATTTTATTTCAAAAGGGGAGCCTTTTAGGTTATTCAGTGCAGGGATAATCCCTCTTTGCAATATAGCAATAAGTCTAAAAGTTGGTGCCGGACTTTTTGCTATATTTGTGGCTCTTGTGTTGTTAAGACTTGATGGGGAGAGTAAGAAATGATTATTTATTTACTTTGTCTTGTGCTTTTTTGCTGTGGAATTTACTGTATTTTGAGAAAGCGCAATATTATTAAAATCATTGTAGGGATTATTATATCAGAGTATGCTGTCAACCTGTTTTTTATACTGACAGCCTATCGGGTAGGAGGGCGTGCTCCTATCTTTTCGTCTGAGGCAGAAATATTAAATATGGTAGACCCTTTACCGCATGCATTAGTACTTACTTCAATTGTTATCGGGCTTGCAACTACAGCACTGCTTGTAGCTATTGCAATGAGAATATATGAGAAATATGGCACTTTTGATATTACGAAAATAAGAGAGTTAAAAGGATGATGAAAGGTTCAATAATACCACTTTTTGTAGCTATACCACTCGCAGGAGCTTTTCTGACCTCTTTCATAGGCAAAAAGATAGAAAAGCTACCTGACGGATTGGGGTTGTTTACCTCCTTTATACTGTTTGTTTTATCACTTTCAGCAGTTAGGTTATATAATATCCATGGGATTCTAACTTATAGTGTAGGAGGATGGAGGCCGCCAGTAGGTATAGGTATGGTATTAGACGGTCTTACAGCATTTATGTTGGTAACAGTAAATTTTGTTGCTTTTTGTATTGTGATTTATTCGATAAATTACATGAAAAAATTTACTTCAAAATGGAAATTCTATACATTATTTTTCTTGATGCTTGCCGGAATGAATGGTGTTATTATTACTGGTGATATATTTAATCTTTTTGTGTTCCTTGAAATAGCTTCTGTAGCAAGTTATGCTCTGGTTGCATTTGGAACAGAACGTCATGAACTTGAGGCAGCGTTTAAGTATGCAGTTATGGGAACAGTAGGGTCACTTTTTATTCTTCTTGGCATCGCGTTTTTATATGGGTATACCTCTACATTAAATATGGCAGATATGGGAAATATTTTAGCAACCAATGGGATAAATAATATTGTTCTCATGGTGAGTGTTCTTTTCCTGATGGGATTTGGACTTAAAGCGGCACTTGTTCCTTTCCATGCGTGGTTACCTGATGCACATCCTTCTGCACCTGCACCTATATCAGCTATGCTTTCAGGGGTTCTCATAAAATCGCTAGGTATCTATGCGATTTGCAGAATATTTTATAATGTGATAGGGATAAATCCTGTTATGTCTTCGATGCTTATGTTCTTAGGAACACTATCCATGGTAATAGGTGGATTGCTGGCTCTCAGGCAATGGGATCTTAAAAGGCTTCTTGCTTACTCTTCAATAAGCCAGGTAGGCTACATTATTCTGGGGATTGGTCTTGGTACGCCACTGGGTATATTAGGCGGATTATTCCACCTCTTTAATCATTCTGTATTTAAATCTTTACTCTTCTTAAATTCTGGAGCTATAGAATATTCTACAGGAACAAGAGATTTGCGGGAGATGGGAGGATTAGCTCAAAGGATGCCTGTAACAAGTACGACAGGTTTTGTTGGGGCTATGTCTATCGCAGGTATACCTCCTTTTAGTGGTTTTTGGAGCAAACTTATTATTATCATTGCAGCAGTACAGGCGGGCAGGTATGGATACGCATTCTTGGCTGTTTTAGTCACTATATTAACTTTAGCAATGTATATGAAAGTTATAAAATATGCTTTCTTGGGTAACTTGCAAGAGAAATGGAACAAGGTAAAAGAGATTCCATTTTTTATGAAGTTATCAATGGGTATATTAGCCTTCGTATGTTTGGTGGTAGGATTGGTGGCAGGAATGGCGTTCCTTACCGGTATGGATCAAACTTTTATTCACCGGGCATCAGAGACTCTGTTAGAAGGCACAAGATATGCTGGTATAGTCTTAAAGGAGATAAAGTAAAGTGGTAAACAAAAGCAGAATAATTTTATTTGTTTTGGGATTTTTAGTCTGGTGCCTTTTGAATTGGGTACCTGACTGGCAGCATCTTCTGGTAGGTGTATTTGTAGCTCTTTTTGTTGCGTTTATGACCGGAGATTTATTTGTCACAAGACCCCATGTGTTAATACAGCCAAAGCGTTACTGGTATTTTGTCGTACATTATATACCTCTGTTTTTGTGGGAATGTTTTAAGGCAAATATTGATGTTGCATATCGTGTATTACATCCCAAGCTGCCGATAAATCCGGGGATTGTCAAAGTAAAAACAGAGTTAAAAATGGATACAGCTCTTACGTTTTTAGCCAATTCTATAACCCTTACACCGGGGACATTGAGTGTGGATATCGACAAGGATGATGGTATTTTATATGTGCACTGGATTGATGTAAAGAGTAAAGATGTTGAGACTGCTACCAGGATTATTGTTGAACGTTTTGAAAGAATACTTAAGAAGATTTTCGAATAGGATATGAAGATGTTTAGATGGTTAACAGGAGCAATTATTTTTATAGGCATTATAGCTTTGATTATAATACGGCCTTTGCCTTTTCTTTTTTACCCTGACCTTCCTTATGTAGGTTTTCTTGGCAGGACTCTTTATATAATTATACTTGCATGTTTTTTATGTCTTTACCGTATATGGAAGGGACCCACAGGTGCTGACAGGATTGTGGCTATAGATATTCTTGGTATTATGATTATAGGATTGTGTTCAATATTAACTATTTCAACAGGCAGGTCCTGGTATATTGATATAGGAATAGCATGGGCTCTTCAGAGTTTTATAAGTACCCTTGCTCTTTCCAAATACTTGGAAGGAAGAAATTTCGATGAGTAATATTATAGGTCTTATATTTATAACTGTTGGATTAGCTTTTGATGTTTTTGGATGCATCGGGTTGGTACGGCTTCCTGATGTATATAACCGTCTGCAAGCGGCTACGAAATGTGTTACTTTGGGGACATGCAGTATACTTTTCGGCACATTTCTTATAGTTGGATTTACAGCTGCTGGGATGAAAGCACTCTTGTGTATAATATTTCTTATACTGACATCGCCCGTAGCGGCACATGCAATAGCCAGAGGCGCACATAGAGCTGGCGTAAAACTATGGGATGGTAGTGTTGTAGACAAGTATGCTGAAGATAAAGAAGGGGAAGCATAAGAAGGGTTAGATTTATGAAATATCCTAAAATTAGAGAATTAGTAGAGGCAATAAAAGCTGTTATAAAAGGGCCGTATACATCTAAATTTCCTCAAGAACCACATAAACCTCATCCAAATTTCAGGGGGCAGCCGAAGTTTAATGACAATAAATGTGTCGGATGTCTTGCGTGCGAAGAGGTCTGTCCTGCTAGTGCTATTGCACATAGAGATATAATTGATGATAAAGAAAATCCTAAAAGAGTTATGATTCATTATACGGATACCTGCATATTCTGTGGAGAGTGCGAAGCTGCTTGTATTTCTAACCACGAAGGCATTAAGTTATCCAACGACTGGGAGCTTTCATTTTTTGATAGGAAAAATGATTCATATGAGACTATCGAAAAAGAATTACAACTCTGTGAAGTATGCGGTGAAGTAATTGCCTGTAAGGACCATTTAAAGTGGATAGCTACAAAGATTGGGGAATTGGCTTATTCAAATCCTACCTTGTATTTATCTCGCCTAAGGAGCCTTGGAATAATAGATGAAAATATAATATCCGCGTTAAAAGATCAAGGAAGGTCTGATAGAGTTAAAATACTCTGTGCACGCTGTAGGAGAGAAACCACCCTGACTACAAAAGAATAAATCCCTATAATCACGAAGAAAAAAATGAAAAACGAACTTAGAAATATAGTTAAAGGTAAAATTGTTATTGTAGGTATCGGGAATATACTTCGCGGGGACGATAGTTTTGGTCCAGTGCTTATAGAAAGATTAAATAATAACGTAAACGCAGTATGTATTGATGCAGGAAGTGCGCCTGAGAATTACGCAGGGAAGATTATAAAAGAAAACCCCGGTACCATCTTAATAGTTGATATTGTGCATTTAGATTTAAAACCCGGTGACTGGCAGATTTTAAGAAAAGAAGACATAGTAAAAAGCGGCTTCACGACTCATGACTTATCACCTAGTATGTTTATTGAATATATCGAGAGTCAAACTGATGCTGAAATTTATATGTTAGGTATTCAACCCCAGAATATTATAATGGGTGAGGAGATGTCAGATATTGTTAAAAATACTCTGGACCAGATAGAAAAATTGATTAAGGAGGCAATCAATGCATGAAACACATTTAATAGAGCCTGTAATAAAAGGGATATCGGAACATGCAAAGAAAGAAGGGGCTAAGACTGTATCTAAAGTAAGGTTAAAAATAGGAGAACTTACTTGTGTTAAGGAAGATTCATTCAGGGAAACTTTTCAGGTTCTTGCAAAAGGTACAATGCTAGAGAATACAAAGCTTGAAATAATATTCTTCCCTGGTTCAAGAATAGAGGTTGTATCTTTCGATGTTGAGTAAAACGGTTTTTGCCGCGGGAGCGGATATAAAGAACAGGTTTCTTATTGCTAAAGGTAAGGAATTATACTTTGGACCTGATACAGGGGATTTAGCTGATGCTGCTAATTATGAAACCTTCAAGAAAGAAGTATTCCGTTTACTTAAAAAGGTAAAAACTAAGCCGCAAATCGTTGTATCTGACCTTCATCCTGACTATTTTTCTGTTAGATTTGCTAAAGAGTATATACACTTATTTGATGAATCTTATAAGTTTATACAGGTTCAACACCACCATGCTCATATAGGGAGTGTTCTTGCTGAGACTCATATTAGGAAACCTGTTATAGGGGTTGCTTTTGATGGAACAGGTTTAGGTGTAGATGGGAATTTATGGGGCGGGGAGTTTTTTGTAGTCGATAAATGTAAATTCAAACGCTCCGCGCATCTTAAATACAGGATGATGCCTGGAGGGGATAAGGTTGTATATGAGCCATGGCGGATGGTATTAAGTATACTTAAAGAAAAAGGAATTCCTTTTCTAAGAAATGTTAAAGGAAAGGATAAAGATTTAATACTGTCAATGATGTCAAAAAATATAAACTCACCCTTAAGTTCGAGTGCGGGCAGGTTGTTTGATGCTGCGGCTGCACTTATGGGGGTATGTCTATATGCGTCATATGAGGCAGAAGGGCCTATAAAGCTTGAGTCAATGTGTGATGATAAGATAGAAGAGAGTTACAGATTTAAGACGCTTGGCGAAGATGGATGCTATATAATTGACACAGAACCGGTATTCTGGGGGATAATCAAAGATTTGACTAAATCGAGAAGAAAGAGTATTATAGCAACTAAATTTCATAATTCTATGGTTGAAATTATTACTAGTACCACCAAAAAGTTGTCTGGAGAGAGTGGAATAAAAGACATTGTTTTAAGCGGAGGTGTGTTTCAAAACAACTTCTTGAAGAAAAAGGTAATTAAGATATTATCTTCTTCAGGATTTAATGTATTGACTAATATCAAAACTTCAGTTGGGGATTTTAATATATCATTGGGGCAATATTATGTGTCTTGCTGTACCAGCAAAAGTTAAAAGTATAGAAAAGAATATGGCTGTTGTAGATTTTGGTGGCGTCTATAAGAGAATTTCACTTGGAATCTTAAGCGACGTGAAGCAGAATGATTATGTGCTTGTTCATGCTGGGTTTGCTATAGGCAAGGTAAAACAGAAGGAGGCAGAGGATACATTAAAAGTCTTAAAAGAACTGAAGGATGTATTAAAGGATGAAAGAAGATAAGATAAAATTAATGGAGGTATGCGGAACCCATACCATGGCAATAGCAAGGGCGGGTATAAAGAAGCTTCTGCCTTCCGAAATAGAACTTATATCAGGTCCGGGTTGTCCTGTTTGTGTGACTTCTCAAGCTGATATTGATAGAGCCATAGAAATATCTCGTATAGATAATGTAATTATAACTACATTCGGTGATATGATGAGAGTTCCGGGAACCAAGACGAGTTTTGAAGATATGAAAAGAGACGGAGCAGATATTCGGGTGGTTTATTCTCCTCTTGATGCGCTTACTATATCAGAAGACAATCCTCAAAAGAGGGTAGTCTTTATGGGGGTAGGTTTTGAGACTACTTCTCCGACGGTAGCAGCGACTATAATTGAGGCAAGAAAAAGAGGGCTTAGAAATTTCTTTGTACTTTCAAATTTTAAGGTTCTTTTTCCAGCGCTTGAGGCTCTAGCTGGTTCCAGTAAACTTAAAGTAGACGGTTTTATATGTCCTGGACATGTCAGTGTTGTTACAGGGACTATTCCTTATGCAAAAATTGCAAGTCATTACAAGAAACCATGTGTTATAACAGGTTTTGATGAGATTGATATAGTAAAAGGCATAAAGCGTTTGGTTGAGCAGATAAAAAGCCATAGATGCACAACAGAGATTGAATATAGAAGAGCGGTCACAGAAGATGGAAATATTGAAGCTAGACGTGTTTTAGATTCGGTGTTTGATGTAAAAGATTCCCATTGGAGAGGATTAGGGATGATTAAGGAGAGCGGTCTGAAACTTAAGAATAAGTATAGACAATTCGATGCTGAAAAAGAATTTAAGGTAAAACTTCCCAAAGCAATTTTACCAAAGGGATGCATTTGTGGCGAGGTACTTCAAGGTATAAAAGGTCCCCGGGATTGCAAGTTGTTTGGTAAAGTATGTACTCCCAGGAAGCCTGTTGGTCCCTGCATGGTTTCTTCAGAAGGAACGTGTGCAGCATATTATAGATACGGAGAATAAGAGTGATAGGAATAGATAAAAACATAACACTTGCTTATGGAAATGGTGGAAGACTGATGCATGAACTTATAGATATGTTGCGTTCGAAATTCTCAAATAAAATATTAAATGAACTATCGGATGCAGCCGAGTTTAAGGTAAATAGTACCAGACTTGCTTTCAGTACAGATTCCTTTGTTGTAAAACCTCTGTTTTTTCCTGGGGGAGATATAGGAAAGCTTGCGGTTTGTGGTACGGTTAATGATATATCCATGAAAGGGGCAACACCTCTTTTTATATCTTTAGCATTTATTATTGAGGAAGGATTAGAGTTTTCGATATTAGAAAGGATTACTTCTTCCATAAAGCAGTCTGCCGCTAAGGCAGGTGTTCTCGTTGTTACAGGTGATGTAAAGGTTGTTGAAAAAGGGGCGGCAGATAAAATATTTATAAATACTGCTGGAATAGGAGTTATAAAAAAATATTCTTTAGGTACAAAAGCAAAACCTGATGATGTAATTATAATAAATGGTCCTATAGCAGAACATGGGATGGCTATTCTTAATGCAAGAGAAAATCTTGGGTTTTTATCGACTATAAAGAGTGATTGCCGTAACCTGAATTTTGAAGTTAAAAGATGTCTTAAAGCATCAAAAAATATTAGCGTGATGCGTGATCCTACAAGAGGAGGACTTGCGACAAGCTTGAATGAAATAGCATATAGTTCAAATCTTGGTATAGAGGTTTATGAAAAAAGTATTCCTGTAAGAGCGAATGTAAGAAAATTATGCGATGTCTTGGGATTTGATCCGATGTATGTTGCTAATGAAGGAAAATTTATCTGTTTTGTAAAAGAGAAGGATGCTATGAAGGTAAAACATGCTATCGGTAAAGGTACCCGGATTATTGGTAAAGTTACATCAAGTCATAAAGGAGAGGTTTACTTAAAAACACAAATTGGCGCAAGTCGTATATTACCGATGCTAGAAGCCGACCAGCTTCCACGGATTTGTTAGGTGTAAAATAGAAAAAACTTGACACAAAAATATTTTGGTGTTATTATCTGAAAAATAGTAACACTAAGGAGAGTTTAGTCTATGCGAAGATTAATCCGCTTTGGAGTATCGCTTGATAATGATCTTCTCGATAAATTTGATAAACTTATAAAACAAGAGAACTATACTAATCGCTCAGAGGCCATACGGGATTTAATCAGAGAAAAATTGGTTAAAAAAGAGTGGATAGGAAATAAAGAAGTGACTGGTGCGATTACACTCGTATATGATCATCATAAAAGAGAACTCCTGAATTCATTAATTGATATTCAGCATGACTTCCATCATTTGATTGTTTCCAGTCAACATATTCACGTAGACCATGATAACTGTTTGGAAATAATTGTAGTCAAAGGCAAGCCAAGAGAAGTTGAAAAATTAGCTAATATGATGAAAGCAGCTAAGGGGGTAAAATATGGAGCATTAAGTATGGCTACTACAGGAAAACAATTGAAATAATATTTTTTTATCTGTTAGTAACACGAATAAAATAAATGTAATACGTAAGTAAAATATAAATTCTTCGGAATTAAAAAAAGGAGGATGTATTATTTATGGAAAAGAGAGTAGATGTATTAGTAATAGGTGGTGGACCTGCGGGCATTATTAGTGCGGTTACGGCACGTAAATATTATCCAAATAAGAAGATTCTGTTGATTAAAAGCATAGGTAAGGGGGCTATTCCCTGTGGGATCCCTTATATGTTTGCCAGTTTGAAAAATCCTGATGAAAATGCACTTGGTAACGCGTCATTGGAAAAGAATAAAATTGATGTTGTTGTAGATGAAGCGGTGAAAATAGAACGAGATCAGAAGCTTATTCGCACAAAAAATAAAGATGTTTATTATTATGAAAAATTAATTTTGGCTACTGGTTCTACACCTATTTTACCCCCAATTACAGGCATTGATAAAGAAAATATTTATCCAGTCTACAAAGATATGGAGTACCTTAAAAAGGCAATAGAGGGAGTTAAGCGAAGTAAGAATGTCCTGGTTTTAGGAGGAGGTTTTATCGGGATAGAATTTGCTGATGAACTTTCTAAAATAAAAAATCTTAACGTTTATTTAGTAGAAATGCTTCCTAATCTTTTAGCCAATTCCTTTGACCGTGAATTTTCTCAATTGGCTGAGGAAAAATTGCATTCTAAGGGTGTAAAAATATTAACTAATACTCGTGTTGAGGAGTTTATAGGCAATAAAAAAGTTAAGAAAGTTCGGTTTTCAAACGGAGAAGAACTTGATATAGATTGTGCTGTTTTAGGCATTGGGGCAATTCCTGATACAAAGTTAGCCCAAGATGCTGGGTTAGATTTGGGTAAAGGTAAAGGTTTATGGGTGGATGAGTATATGAGAACAGTTGATGCGGATATTTTTGCCATAGGAGATTGCGCTGGGAAAAGAGACTTTTTTACACGAAAAGATATTCCTGTTATGCTTGCTTCTATAGCTACAGCAGAGGCAAGGATTGCTGGGGCAAATCTTTATCAATTGAAAGTGGTACGAGAGAATAAAGGTACAATCGGGATATTTGCAACTTATGTAGATGGTTTGGTCTTAGGTTCAGCTGGGCTGACTGAGAATAGTGCTAAAAAAGAAGGTTTTGAGGTTATAAGTGGTAATGCTGAAGGAATAGATAAACATCCTAAGAGTTTACCTGGTGCAAATAAAATCAAGGTCAAATTAATATTTTCAAAGCATTCAGGAGTTGTTATGGGTGGACAAGTTGCAGGGGGAACGTCATGTGGTGAATTGATAAATACTATTGGTGTGGCTATACAAGAAAGAATCTCATTATCAGAACTTGAGACTTTACAGATGGCAACTCACCCTTATCTTACTTCAGCTCCTACTATGTATCCATTAGTTTTGGCTGCACAGAATGCAGGAGAGAAATAAAGGGGATAAAATGTTAAAAAACATTAAATTAGAAATTTTATTAAGCAGTGTTTTATTGTTTGGTTTAGTCCAGATTGGCTTGGCTGAAGAACAGGTACTAATTTATGAGCTGGAAGAAATTGTAGTAAGCGCTACAGGCTCAGAAAGGGCGATTAAGGATTTGTCAGCAACGGTAAGTGTGATTACACGGGATGAGATCGAAGCATCAAATGCCAACTCCTGCACTGATATTCTAAACAGTCTTCCAGGGCTTTTTGTCCATAAAACAGGTTCTTTTGGAAGAGCTGATGTAGATATAAGAGGTATTGGGGAAAGAGGAAGAAATATAATGGTACTCATTGATGGAAGACCTGTAAAAATGGGGCTTTTCGGTTGCACTATTACGCATTCTCTTCCCCTTAGTAATGTGGAGAGGATTGAAGTGGTCAGGGGGCCATTGTCTGTTTTATACGGCTCAGATGCACTTGGTGGTGTGATAAATATAATAACCAGAAAAATAAAAGATAAATTCGAAACTGATCTTGTTACCTCTGGTGGAACACATAATACTCAACATTATCGGCTTTTACATGGTGGGTATGTAAGTAAATTTGATTATTATGTTACAATAGATAAAAGATCAAGCGATGGACATCTTGATAATTCTGCATATGATGGTAAGGATTTCAGCCTACACTTAGGTTACGGAATTACAGATGATTCAGAACTGACTTTTACAGGCAAATATTTTGATGGTTATAAAGAAGAACCATCAAAAAAAGATGTTACGACAATTTCAGACACATGGAATGATTATAAAAGAGGGGCTTTGGATTTAACACTTACTAAACAATGGGAGTATATGGATGGTTTGATTAAGACTTATCGCAATTTTGGTGAGCATGAGTTTTCTGATGGTTGGCATTCTAAGGATGTAACCAATGGTATCATGCTCAATGGGTCAAAAGAGATTTTCGATGACAATGAGCTGACTGTAGGTGCGGAATTCAGACAGCAGACAGGAGAAAGTATAAATTGGCCAAAAGGCAAATGGGATAAAAACGAATATGCTGTTTATTTTCATGATGAACAAACCCTTTTTGAAAAATTAACCGTTACTTTTGGCGCCAGGTATAATGAAGATGAAGTTTCAGGAAGTGAATTCTGTCCGCAGGGAGGTCTGGTCTTCTCTCCAAAAGAAGGCACTATTCTTAGGGGACTGGTAAATAAAGGTTTTCGTTCTCCTCAGATTAATGAATTATATATGTTTCCGCCATCTAATGAAGACCTTAAACCAGAGGTGGTCATTAATTATGAAATTGGAGTTAACCAACGAATTGTAGAAGGAGTAAACGTTGATATGGTTGGCTACATAATGAAAGGTAAAGACCTTATTGAGATTAAAAGCGGCAAGTTTAAGAATATCGGTGAATTTGAATTTAAGGGTATAGAAACTGGTCTTAACGCTCAGCTTAGTGAGGGGATTTCAGGACGACTTTATTATACCTATTTTGACCCTGGTAAAAAGACTACAGGCCGTCCTGGTACAAAAGTTGACTTATCCTTAAGATATACGAAGAATCCAGTTGCTGTTTCCTTAAGTGGGCAATATATTGGTGATTATTATGCTGAGGATGATTCACAGAGTCCCATTGATGATTATTTCATAGCCAATACAAAACTTAGTTATGAAATTGTTAAGGACCTTAAGGTATTTCTTGCTGTTGATAACATCTTAAATAGTGAATATGGAGTATATGCTAACCTGGCTGGTGGGTCAGCAGGGGTTTACTCTATGCCCAGAAGGACGTTTACTGCTGGATTAAATTGTAAGTTCTAATCAATATTTCCGGAATTTAAGGATATTTAGGAGAGATGAAATGAAAGCAGATTGTAAATATCTAAATAGTAAATTTATGCGTCTCATAATATTAACTGGCATTCTTTTCTCATTTTTCTTGAGCAACTCATTTTCTTATGGTGAAACATCTAAAGATAAGATTAAGGTTATTGCAACAACTACATTGATTGGGACTATGGTAAGGACAATAGGAGAAGATATGGTAGAAGTAAATACCATAGTTCCTGGCGGAATGTGTCCGGGCCATTTTGATATAAAACAAACTGATCTGAAAAACCTTTCCGAAGCTAATATCTTACTCAATCATGGCTGGGAAAAATGGATAGAAAATCTTATAAAAACTGTTGAAAATGAAAAGCTGATGATAAAAACCATTACTCTTGGAGGGAACTGGATGGTTCCTGAAGTTCATATCCAGGCACTAGATGAAATTGCTAAAATTCTTTCTCAAACAGACCCTAAAAATAGCAAATTGTACAGAGACTCATCAAACAATTATAAAAAAGCAATAAATACAGAGGTTTTACGAATCCAGGAGTTAACGAAAAATTTAGCGGGGACAAAAGTCATTTGTTCTCAACACCAATCAGGATTTCTTGAATGGCTTGGTTTTAATGTTGTTGTTGCTTATGGAAGAGCTGAGGAGCTAACGCCTAAAAAATTAATAAAGATTATGAAAGTAGCAAGAGTCGAAGGAGTGCAAATAGTAGTGGACAATTTACAGAGTGGAGCAAAAACAGGGATGCAGATTGCTGAAGAGATTGGTGCAAAACATATAGTATTAACCAATTTTCCTCTTAGGGATTCATATATTGAGTCTTTGAGAGAGAACATAAATAAAATTATGCAAACGGTACGCACGAAATGAAACAATTTATAGAAATAGCAAATGTTACGGTTTCTTATCGCGAAAACATAGCATTAAAAAATATATCCTTAAATATGGAAGAAGGGGATTTTATTTCGGTAATTGGTCCTAATGGGGCAGGAAAAACAACCTTGCTTACGGTAATTAACGGCTTGGGAAAAATTCTTTCTGGGTCGGTTAAGGTTTTTGGAACATCCCTTATTACATCCAATATAAATAAAATCCGAACAAAAATTGGCTATGTTTCCCAGCATTTGAATATTGATCCACGATTTCCTATTTCAGTACGCGAGGTAGTAAAAATAGGAAGGTTTGGTAAAATTGGATTGTTTAATCATATAAGTCATAAAGATGAAGAAATTGTTGATTCAGCAATGGAGTTAGTTGGTATAAGTAAACTTGCTCAAAGGCCTATTGGACACCTTTCTGCTGGTGAACAACAGAAAGTAGAAATCGCCCGAGCTTTGGCTCAACAACCCGAAATAATGCTTTTAGATGAACCAACATCTAATTTAGACCCTAAATCTCAGACAGATTTGATTAAGTTAATAGACAGAATTTATAAAGAAAAGAAATTAACCACGGTATTCGTGACCCATATATTGAGCCATATTCCAACATCATGCAATAAAGTTGTTCTGATGAAAAGAGGAAAAATTATCTGGTTCGGGGGAATAAAAACTGCTTTGAATGAAGAATTACTCTCTGATCTTTATGATTGTCCGATTGAGATAACAAATAAAAGAGGACGCATATTGGCCCAGCCAAAATGGTGGTAGTCTATGTTTGAAATATTGCAGTATAAATTTATTCAGCGGGCGATTCTGGCTTCTATTTTTGGCGGTGCCAGTTGTGGTATAGTTGGTGTTTGGGTGATAATGTTACGTATACCTTTTGTTGGGGTAGCAATGTCTCATGCTGCCTTTGCCGGAGCAATTTTTGGGCTTCTATTACACATTAATCCCTTAATGATGGCAATTCTGTTCTGTCTTAGTTCAGCACTAGTTATAGGACCAATGGCAGACAAAGCTGACTTTGACCCTAATGTTTCAATAGGGATAGTTTTTTCTATGGTATTAGGAATCGCCTTTTTGGGGATGGGTTTAATTAAAGGACCAAAAACAGAAGCATTAAAATTTATCTGGGGAAATATCCTGACAATATCAGGTAAAGACGTTATACTATTAATAATAATGGCATTTCTAATTCTTTTAGTTTCAATTTTTCTTTTCAAAGAGATTCAGGCTGTTCTTTTTAATCGGGAGATTGCCTCCTCCGTTGGGATACCGCAAAAGCTTATATTCTATTTTTTACTATTTATTTGTGGCTTGACCGTTACTCTAAACTTAAACACCATAGGTGGACTTTTAATTTTTAGTTTGATAATTAATCCCCCGTCTGCTGCTTATCAGCTTACCTATAACTTAAAAGTTATATTTGGTCTGTCAGCAATTTTTGGTATAAGCTCATGTCTCTTGGGACTTTTTTTCTCTTATATTTTTAATGTTCCTTCGGGAGCAGTTATTATTATTACGTCAAGTTTAATCTTTGGTTTATGTCTTATTTTTTCTCCAAAGAGAAAGGTGAAAAAATATGAATCAACGTGAATTTTTTGATGAGCATGCTCAAACATGGGATAAGTCTAACAAAAAAGAAGAGTTTACCAGGGTAAAACAGATCGTTAAAATGTTTGATATTCAAAAAGGAGAACGAATCCTTGATGTTGGATGTGGGACAGGGATTCTTTTACCATTGTTAAAGGAATCTGTTGGAAAGAATGGGAAAGTGGAAGCATTAGACTTTTCATTAAATATGCTAAAGGAAGCAAAAGAAAAATTTGGGAACCAATTCCGTTATATTCATGCTGATGTTGAGGATATGCCTTTAGAAGATTCTTGTTTTAATAGAGTTATATGTTTTTCTTCATTTCCTCATTTTACCAACAAACAAAAGGCCATTAGTGAAATATCAAGAATTTTAATACCCGGTGGAAAACTCCTGATAGCTCATGCAGATTCCAGAGAAAAAATAAACTCTCTTCACAGAGAAATTGGAGGATCAGTAACAAATGACCGTATTCCTGATGATGAAAAAATGATTGATTTACTTCAAAAAGCAGGGTTTATCAATGTCAAAATCATGAATTGTCAGGAATTCTATTTGGTTTCAGGAAGCAAAATATAAAAAAAATAATAGATTAAGATTTTTGACTTTTGGGTACATAAGCACATAATCACTAAGCAAAAGGCAGATTTAGTTTTGAATCTGTCTTTTATTATTTGACTCATTTG
>DAOVJB010000183.1 GCA_030673425.1 Elusimicrobiota bacterium
TATTTATGTCATTATCCTTTGCGTACTTGGCCGGGGAATGATAAAGGTATTTGGTGTTTGCACGGTCACAGCCATGGAAACCTAGAGGCAGGTGAGTACAATGTCTGTGATGTAGGGTCAAATTGTTGGGGATACACCCCGGTTTCTTTTGAACGTCTGAAAGAATTCATGGAACAAAAGGAAGATAGAAAATATAGCACTCTTGCTTAAAGGAGCTTTGGCAGCTGAGGGTATGGTTGGCCTGAAAATGAACCTCCAGGAGAAAAAGTTAGCGCAGGTCTCTAAGGTGCTTCCCGCATTAAAGAAACCCACCATTTCTAAGTTAAATCAAAAAGGATGGATAGCAATAGACGTAGTATTAGAAGAAACTGTGGTGAAAAAAATCATACCTGAGTTGAAACGAGCAGGGGCCCAGGGTATTATAGAGTATCCGTTGAATAAAGTAATTTATTAAGATATAAATGTGATTCTATGGTGAGGAATAATATGACAGTCAGGGTTAGATTTGCACCATCTCCAACAGGATTTTTACATATAGGTTCAGTAAGAACCGCTTTATATAACTGGCTATTTGCCAGGCATAATAAAGGCAGGTTTATTCTACGCATAGAAGATACGGATGAAGTCAGATCTACCGATGAGTCACTTAATGCGATTCTGGAAGGTATGAGGTGGTTAGGTCTTGAGTGGGATGAGGGACCGGAAATAGGTGGGGATTACGGGCCGTATTTTCAAATGCAGCGGTTGGATATTTACACCAAATATGCCGAGCAGTTGATAAAAGAAGATAAGGCTTATTGTTGTTATTGTACCCCTGAGGAATTGGCAACAAGGCGCGAAGAAGCTGTGAAGCAGAAGAGACCGCCTAAATACGACGGGAGATGTAGAAAGTTAACTGAAGATAAAAAAAAAGAATATGAAAAGCAAGGCCGTAAGCATGTTGTCCGTTTTAAGATGCCTGCCAGTGGCAAGACCAAAATTAATGATCTGGTGCGCGGGGCAATTGAGTTTGACAATGCTGTTCTTGATGATTTTGTTTTACTCAAGTCTAACGGCACACCTATTTACAATTTTGCCAATGTAATTGATGATAGCCTTATGCAGATCTCACATATTATTCGCGGTGACGATCATATTTCCAATACGCCGCGGCAGATTGTGCTGTATGAGGCACTTGGATTTAAGTTGCCGGAATTTGCGCATGTTCCGATGATTCATGGAGCAGACGGGGGAAGGCTCAGCAAACGGCATGGGGCAACAGCGGTAAGCCAGTATCATGAGGAAGGATATCTCCCCGAGTCATTGAGAAATTACCTGGCTCTGCTTGGCTGGTCAACGAGTGATAGTCAGCAGATTTTTAGTTTAGAGGAAATGATTGAAAAATTTTCTCTGGATGGTTGCGGTAAGAGTGCCGCGGTATTTGATGCTCAGAAATTGGTGTGGATGAACGGTGAATATATCAGGAAGATTGATATAGATAGACTCGTCGAACTATCTGTTCCATATTTAGAGAAAGCAGGTTTATTGAAAAGACCAATTCGATATGAGAGCCTAAAGAAAATTATCGCATTGGAACAGGAAAAGATGAAATTAATTTCCGATGTCCCGAAATTGGTGGACTTCTTTTTATTAGATGATGTTGAATTTGATGAAAAAGCAGTAAACAAGGTATTAAAGAAAGATCATGTCTTGAATGTGCTTGAAGTAATGAAAGAAAGATTAACAGACTTAAATGATAAAGACTTTAAAGCTGAACAGTTGGAGAAATTGACAAGAGATACGGCAGAAGAATTAAATCTTAAAGCAGGACAGGTGTTTCATCCTATAAGGGTAAGTGTGAGTGGCAGAACTACCGGGCCCGGGTTATTTGAAATGATGGAAGTTCTGGGTAAGGAGAAAGTCCTGGTGAGAATTGAAAGGACATTAAGAGAAAAGGTAAATCTATAACAAGGGGGAATATAATGCCAGAAGAGAAAGATGTTCCGAATTATCAGTTTATGAGTTTGATTTATTCATTATCACAGACCATTATGGTTCAATTGGGTAAAATTACTAATCCTGCGACAGGAAAGGTAGAAAAAAATTTAGCCCAGGCAAAAGCTACCATTGATATGCTTGAAATGTTAAAGGAAAAAACAAAAGGTAATTTAGCCCAGACAGAAGAAAAAATGATTTTAGCAACTTTGCAAAACATTTATTTGAATTACGCGGATGAAATGAAAGAAGAATCTAAGTCAGATGCAGACAAAGAAAAACAACCTAAAGAAGAAGCTAAACAAGAACAAAAATAATTATTATGTAATATTGCCGGGTAGTCTAATGGTAGAACAACGGACTCTGGATCCGTTTGTGGAGGTTCGAATCCTCCCCCGGCAGTATAGGATTTCGCATTCCGTCGTTTGTATTCCGTGAAAGAAAAAAATAATAAAGAATTTTTAAGTATTTTAACGGCATACAGTATACGGATAACGATAATAGAGGAGTAAAGCATGGCGGAATATACCGAGGAACATGCTAAAGCAGGGTTAAAGGTGAAACTTCCCAAAATTGAATGTTTTTCAAGTCAGTTCAATAATTATGAAATAACAATTGCTATACCGGAGTTTACATCTATGTGTCCTAAGACCGGCCTGCCTGATTTCGGGAAGGTGACCATACGCTATATGCCCCGTAAACTATGTGTGGAGCTTAAATCACTGAAGATGTATATTTTAGCATACCGTAATCTTGGAATATTTTACGAGAATGCGGTTAATCGAATCCTTAATGATTTTGTTAAAGCATCCAAACCAAAATGGGTAATAGTTACCGGAGAGTTTAATCCCCGGGGAGGGCTTGTCTCTTCTATAGAAGCACGGTATCCACGCTCA
>DAOVJB010000034.1 GCA_030673425.1 Elusimicrobiota bacterium
ATGATTTGCAGGGGATCAGTACTTATTGCCCCTAAGGATCTTACTATTACCGTGGAGAGCGTTGAGAATAACGGGGTGATAAGATTGAGAAAGGAACATTCTCCGTATAAAATCAATCCGTATATTGATAAGATGATGAAATCCGCCGCCAGTGTCTACGGGAAGAAAAGTATAGGTGTGTTGCTAACCGGCATGGGTAAAGACGGCGTTGAAGGTATAAGGGCAATTAAAAAAGCAGGTGGAAGGACACTGGCTCAGGATGAGGCATCCAGCGTCATCTTCGGTATGGCCAGAGCAGCTATTGATGAAGGCCTGATAGATAAGGTAGTTTCTTTAGAGAAAATATCAGATGAGATAGTAAAAATGCTCTAATATCTTATAACAAGGAGTTTCAAGAAGTGACTGATGAAATGGATATGTCACAATACAAGGAGATGTTCATAAGTGAAGCACAGGAACATCTGCAGGAGATGAGTAGGGCATTACTTGAACTGGAGAAAAATCCTGAGAACTCCGACTTGTTAAACCAGATATTCCGGGGCAGTCATACCTTAAAAGGCATGGCGGCCACGATGGGATATGATGCGATAACGAAATTGAGTCACCAGATGGAGGATGTTTTAGATAATCTGCGCAAGGGCGAAGTAAAAATAAATACCGATATCATTAATATCTTATTTGAATGTTTTGATTCCCTGCAGCTTCTTGTTGATGAGGTGGTTACAGAGAAGGAAAAAGGACTGGATTTGTCTCCCATATCAAGAAAGCTGGAGGCGATAGTGACACCAGAGGCAGCCGTTCCGGCAACGCCGGAAGAGAAAAAACCTCAGCAGGAACAAGTGAAGACAAAAACAGCCACCCTGGAACAGAAAACAGAGAGTGTGCGTGTAAATATCAAGCAGCTTGATTCACTGATGAATTTAGTGGGGGAGCTTGTCATCAATAAAGCGCAACTTACCCAGATAGGACATAAGCATAAGATTGCCGAGCTGAGTGAGGTTTTATCCCATGTAGACAGGATAGCAACGGAGCTTCAGACACAGGTTCTCAAGACAAGGATGGTCCCGGTGTCGTTAATCTTTGACCGTTTTCCGCGTGTTGTAAGGGATATATCCAAAGCACATGGCAAGGAAATAAACCTGGAAATATCGGGAAGGGATATTGAACTTGACAGGATGATTCTTGAGGAATTAAACGACCCCATGGTTCATTTAATAAGAAATGCCGTTGACCACGGTATAGAAACACCCGAGGAGCGTCTGAAGAACAACAAGTCGAGAATAGGTACCATACACTTAACCGCAGCAAGAGGGAAAGGTTTTGTTACTATTCAAATAATCGATGACGGAAAGGGAATAGACCTTGATAAAGTCCGTGTAACTGCCGTTGAAAAAGGGATAGTTACTCCTGAGGAAGCAGAACAGTTATCCAAAAGACAACTTTTAATGTTAATCTGTGACTCACGCTTTACCACCACAAAGAAGGTAAGCGATATTTCAGGCAGGGGCGTAGGCATGGATGTGGTAAAGACCAAAATAGAGTCTTTTAACGGTTCCCTGGAGATGAAGTCAGAAAAAGGGAAGGGGACAACCTTCATATTAAAACTCCCACTTACCGTAGCGATTATTAAAGCATTGCTTGTTGATATTAAAGATGAAATCTATGCCATACCGCTTTCTAATATTTCCGAGATTATATATGTTAAGCGTGAAGAAATTAAAACCGTAGAAAAGGATGAGGTTATATTATTCCGTGATAAGGTTTTACCTTTAAGGAGATTAAGCGATATATTCGGGGAAGCAAGAGAAAAACAGACCACGCAATCTTTATCCGTTGTTGCGGTTGAGGCAGGTGGAAGAGAAGTGGGCCTTGTAATAGATTCTTTTATAGGGCAGGAAGAGATCGTTATAAAAACACTCGGCGGTCTCTTGAAAAAAGTAAAGGGATTCAGCGGCTCGACCATCCTGGGTAACGGGCGAGTGGTTTTGATTGTTGATGTAAACAGCTTGGTATAACGTGTGGGGGTGTGGTTTTGGATAAGATATTTGCTCTTGATATAGGAACAAGGAAAGTAGCGGGGATTATTGGGCGTGTAAATAAGAGCGAGGGTACACCTGGCGCACTTGAGATATTAGACTGTGAGATAGCGGAACATAAAACAAGAGCTATGCTGGCAGGTCAGGTACACGACGTGGCAAAAGTAGCAGAGGTAGTACAGACGATTAAAAATACGTTGGAGCAGAGGACAGGGGAGAAGTTGAACAAGGTAGCTGTTGCCGTAGCAGGCAGGGTTTTAAAGACATTAAAGGCGAAAAGCACAAAAGAGATATCCTTTGATGAAGAAGTAACACGGGAAGATATTTTTAATCTGGAGATGGAAGCTGTTCAGAAAATTTTAGGCAACATGACACGGCAGAAGAACATAGATTTTGCCGACAAGTTCTATTGTGTCGGTTACAGTGTTGTTTCATATAGATTGGACGGAGCCAGGATAGAAAACCTCATAGGACACAAGGGTTCCGAGATAGAAGTTGAGGTTATCATAACGTTTTTACCGAGGATAGTGCTTGAAAGCATGTTCAGCGTATTAAAAAGGGTGGATCTGCAGGTCTGTTCTTTGACTTTAGAACCTATTGCAGCTATTAATGTTATTATCCCTCCTGATATGAGACGCCTGAACCTGGCGCTGGTTGATATCGGTGCCGGTACGAGCGATATAGCTATTACCGAGGAAGGCAGCATCATGAGCTATGGCATGGTGACAAATGCCGGAGATGAAATTACAGAAAAGCTCTGCCAGAGGTACTTAGTCGATTTTACCACAGGGGAATATATTAAGAGACATCTCACCTGCGAGGAAAAAATATCATTTGCTGATATTTTCGGGAGGCACCATGAATATGAAACTAACAGTATGATACAAGAGCTATTACCCGCGGTGAGAGACCTGGCTAAAAAGATCACATCAGAAATAGTTGCGTTAAATCAAAAGCCGCCTCATGCTATTGTATGTGTCGGCGGAGGGAGCAGGACTTTTTGCCTACAGGATAAGCTTGCTGAGGCTCTTGAAGTTTCAAGAGAGCGCGTGGGGATACGCGGGCCGGAGATGATTTTATCCATCAAGGATAATACAGATAAACTAAAGGGACCGGAGGCGGTGACTCCTCTTGGAATTACTGCTATCGCCGGACAGAGGCAGGGTATGCAGTTTATTAATGTTGCTGTAAACGGTAAGAAAGCGCACCTTCTTAATCTGAACCAGAATCTGAATGTACTTACCGCTTTAGTTGCGGGTGGTATTAACACAGAAAAGCTCTCCCCCAAACCGGGGTTGTCAAAAACATATGAGATTGATGGTGAAATAGGAGTTATTAAAGGGACTCTCGGGATTCCTGCTGTTATTAAAGTTAACGGCGAGAAGGCCCGTTTAGATACATTCATAAAAGACAATGATGAGATAACCTTTATTGAGCCTAAGGATGGAGAAGACGGCAGGACCACTATAGGTGAGCTGATAGGTGATAGGGGTATAATAAGAATAATAATAAATGATATCCAAACAAGAATAATGCCTGATCTATTCATGAATAGAGAACAAGTCTCTTTTGATACAGATGTAATCGACAGGGCAAAAATCGAAATTAAAAAGAAACACGATCTGCAGGATGCCTTAAGGAGCGCCGGTTATCATATGGAAGAAGGATGCGAGCGGAGCATAATGGTAACAGTTAACGGTCAGCCGAGGATTCTTACGCAGGAGAGCTACAGCCTGCGTATTAATGGCAGGGAGATGTCTTTAGAAGATGAGATAAATATTAACGATGGTGATATTATTGAATATCACTTTTATGAGTCAACCCGCTACCAGATTAAGGATGTCGTAGGTCTTCCCAGAAGCGGTAAAAACTTAAAGGTCAGAGTGAACGGCGAGGATTTTGCATTCAGTGGTGAACCGGGTAAAATCTTCATGAACAGGCAGGAATCGTCATCTGATGATTTTATTCCGAACGGAGCCGAGATAATGACCCAGGACGGCAAGGATGCACAAGCCATTTTGGTTGATATTTTCAGATTTATTTCCCTTAAAAGAGATGAGGAAGCGGGTAAGAAACTGACTCTGTTGATTAACGGGAGGAAAGCCCGGTTTACAAGTTTGTTAGAAGACGGTTCTGAGGTAAATGTATACTTTGAATAATATGATGACTAAAGGGAGAAAAAATGTCTAAAGATGTGAAATTAAGTGAAGGACAATTAGACGCATTGCGCGAGTTAGGCGGTATTGGCGCCGGCAATGCAGCCACAGCCTTATCACAGTTGCTTAATAAAAGGGTAATGATGACTGTGCCTAAAATAGATGTAGTACCGGTGGAGAAAGTTCCGCTTCTGATGGGTCAGCCTGAAACACTGGTGGTAGGTGTTTATTTGCGTATTTTAGGAGATGTGCTTGGAAGTATGCTCTTAACCTTTCCCCGTGACAGTGCGTTTGCTTTAGCTGATGTTCTTGCGGGAAGAAAAATAGGTGCTACCAAAATATTAAGCGATATGGACCGTTCTGCCCTGATGGAAACAGGAACTATTGTAGCAGGGGCCTACCTTAACGCCTTGAGCATACTTACCAAAAGGACCCTTGTTCCGTGTACGCCCAACCTTGCTTTCGATATGATGGGTGCGATAGTAGATTATATACTCATTGGCTTAAGCCGGGTGGTGGAATACGTTATTGTTCTTGAGGTTGAATTTGTTGAAGCCGATACCAAGGTTAAGGGTTTCTTTTTCATTCTGCCTGATCCCGAGTCATTAAAGATTATCATGAAAGCTATCGGTGCAGAAGAATAAAAAATAGATGTAAACAGGAGGATGTTACAATGACTAAAATTTTAGTTGCTGATGATTCCAAGTTTGTGCTTGAGATAGTAGAGACGGTCTTACAGAGCGAAGGATTCGAAGTTGTTACTGCCGTTGACGGGACTGAAGCATGGGATAAGATTCAGAGTGAGAAACCGGATGTTGTTATTATTGATATCGTGATGCCGGGGATGAACGGATATGAGATATGCAAGAAAATTAAATCCACGGAAGAGCTTAAAGGTCTGCCTATTCTGGTTCTCACTACAAAAGCACAGGAAAAGGATGTTGAATTGGCACAGACATCGGGAGCTGACCTATACATGACCAAGCCTTTTGACCCAGACGAGCTGGCACAAAAGGTGAAAAAATTTTTTGAGAAGAAAAAATAGGTAATTTGTAAAAGATTCAGTAGATTTTAATAAAAAGGCTGACTCTAAAAGAGGGGTCGGCCTATTTATTGATTTGATAGGGTAGGCTATGAACGATATATTAAAAGATTTGAATTCTAAGCAACGGGAGGCGGTGCAGCATACAGAAGGTCCCTTGCTTATCCTGGCAGGAGCAGGCTCCGGGAAAACAAGGGTTATAACCCACCGTATTGCCCACCTTGTGCATAAAGGAATTAGTCCTTCAAATATTCTTGCTGTTACGTTCACGAATAAAGCTGCTGATGAGATGCGACAGAGGGTTGTCAGGTTGCTCAGCAGCAGGAGTGCGCATGGAATACATATTCCCTTGATATGCACTTTTCATTCTTTCTCTATGCGTGTTCTGAGGCAGGACATTGACAGGATAGGGGAACGCAGAGATTTTGTTATCTATGATGAATCCGGACAGTCCAGTCTTATCAAGGAATGCCTGAAGGAATTAAGAATTGATGAGAAGAAGTTCAAGGTCAGCGCTATAGCCAATGCTATAAATAAAGCGAAGGATAACCTTGTTGATTTTGAATCTTACCAGATATATACTGCAGCTGACGGGAATTACTATAGGGAAGTGATAAATGATATTTATGCGCTGTATTCGAGGAAGCTTTCAAGGAACAACGCCCTGGATTTCGGCGACCTGATTATGAAATGTGTCCAGCTCCTGAAGCAGCATAAAGATATTCTTGATAAATACCAGGAGCGGTTCAGGTATCTCATGATTGATGAATACCAGGATACCAACCACGCTCAGTATATGCTGACAAAGCTGCTCGGGAAAAAGTACGGTAATATATGCGTAGTGGGGGATGATGATCAGAGCATATACATGTGGCGTGGTGCGGATATGCGCAACATACTCCATTTTGAAAAGGATTACACAAAACAAAATAGTTCTGTTCGTGTGTTAAAGATGATGGAAAATTACAGATCGGCCAAGGATATTCTTGATGTTGCCAACAACCTGATAAAACATAATATATACCGTCGTCATGATAAAGGCGTGCTTCGTTGTGTAGGAGCTAAACGATCTCAAAAGAAATCCTGTGTTGATTTTATGGAAATGTTAAATGAACAAGAAGAAGCGCAGTATGTCGTAAATGAAATTAAATTGAGACTTAAGAAGAAAAATAGTTCAGACGGAGATATAGCGATTTTCTACCGCACCAACGCCCAGTCCCGCGTATTCGAGGATGTATTTAGGAGAGAAAACATTAAATATACCATAGTGGGAAGCGTTCAGTTTTACGAACGAAAGGAGATCAGGGATATACTGAGTTATCTTCGTCTTGTAGTTAATCCTTCTGATTCGGTTGCATTAAAAAGAATTATTAATATACCAAACCGCAGTATCGGAAAGGTCACAATAAACCAGCTGGAGCAATTCGCATTGAAGCAGAATATATGTTTATACGAGGGGCTGCTTAATGCTGATAAGATAAACTCAATAAATGAATCAAAATGCAGAACCATAAAAAGTTTTGTCTCTTTTATAGAGAAGTTCAAAAAAGATAAAAACACGCTTTCTGTGGCTGAATTAACATCCCGGCTGATTAATGAGACTGGATATATAAGTGCTCTTGAGGCAGAGGATACTTTTGAATCCCGGGCGCGGATAGAAAATGCAAAAGAGTTGATTTCGGCTATGAGGGAATTCGAGGAGAGAACACCTTCAGGTAACGTGGAGTTCTTTCTGGAGCAGATCTCCCTGATGGATACCTCAGGTATGGTTCCTGAAGGATATGATGTTGAGGGCAATGGAAATCCCAAAAGCGGGTCAGGGCTCACGGGTCACGGGTCACGTGTTCGTGTTGTCCTTATGACGCTTCATCTTGCCAAGGGCTTAGAGTTTGACCATGTTTTCCTGACAGGTATGGAGGAAGGACTGCTCCCGCATATTAATTCGATGGCCTCAGAAGCAGAGTTGGAGGAGGAAAGACGGCTCTGCTATGTAGGTATGACAAGAGCAAAGAAACAGCTTTCCCTTACATGTTGCAGTGAGAGGAGACTTTATGGGACGAGGCGGTGGAACCTTCCCTCAAGGTTCGTGAATGAAGTCCAGGTGAGTATGGGTACAACTAAAAAGGTAAGGGAAAAAGAGACCTCTTTATGGCGTATAGGGCAGAGAGTAAGGCACCCGATGTTCGGCGACGGGAAGATACTTGATAAAAGCGGCTCAGGGGATGGCTTGAAAATGGTGGTATTGTTTAATAGCGGCGAAACGAAGAAACTTCTTGTTAAATACGCAGGACTACAGAGGTATTAAACTTGGCATTTCGTAGTTCTTGTTTTTGTAAGGAGAAATTATGGCACTGAGTAAAAAAGATGTAGAGTATGTAGCAGAACTCGCAAGATTGGAACTTACAGACCAAGAGAAAGAAAAATATGCAATCCAGCTTGGGAAGATTTTAGACTATATCTGTAAACTCAAGGAGCTGGATACACAAAATATTGAGCCTACTTCGCATGTTCTGGGGCTTGAGAATGTTATGAGGGAGGACGAAGTGAAACCGTCTCTCGGTCAGGATGAGATTTTATCGAATGCCCCACAGAAGGAAGACGGTTATTTTAAGGTCAAAAAGGTCATAGAGTAGCATCAATAAAATCCTTGAATTTTACCGGAAAAACTGTTATAAATGATATGAAACATTTGAAGAAAATATTAAAACAATTTTTTTCTGTAGCTAATGATAATCTGGAAACGCTTATTATAAGTAATATAGGGTGGTTTGCTTTTTGTTCCCCGTTTATACTTGTTCAGTTTTATTTTATAAGAAAAGATAACCTTAATATCCTGTGGGTAATAACCACTCTTATTACCTTTCTTTTAATCCCGGCGACTACGGCCGGATTATTTTATCTTTGCCGTATCATGCTTATACATCATGACGCGGAATTCAAGGATTTTCTTAAAGGGATAAAGAAGTATTTTGTTAAAAGCATCATTCTTGTTTTTGTAGATATCCTGATACTGCTGATGCTTACCATTAACCTCTCCTTTTATATCAGGTTGCTTCCCACACTTTCCGGGGCAGGCAGGTATTTTGTTCTTGGGACTGTCGGGTTCATCATATGGGGACTTTTTTTTGCCGTTATAAGCCAGATCTATATTTTCCCTGTTATGCTGAGGGAAAACATATCTGTATTCAGTACATTAAAGAACGCATTTATTTTAAGTATCAATAATATATTGCTTACCATCACTATTTTTGTTATAATCATAATTCTTTCTTCTTTATGGGTAATCTCGGGTCTTGGGGTTTTGTGCTTTTTAGGCATAACCGTAACTCTCCTGGGAACAATTAGTTTAGAGGAATTGATTAAACAAGCAACCAAGGAGGGTGTAAATTGAAAATCTCGGAGTTGAAGAAAAACGCTCAGCAGGTGCGAAAAGATATTATACATATGATAACTGAAGCCGGTAGCGGTCACCCGGGCGGTTCTCTTTCAAGCGTGGAGTTAATGGTGGCTCTCTACTTTGATAAGTTAAAGCATGATCCCGATAAACCGGACTCACCGGACAGGGACAGGGTTATATTCTCTAAAGGCCATGCCTGTCCTCTGCTTTATGCCGTGTTAGCCCGGAGCGGATATTTTGCTCCTGAGAAACTTGATACCTTAAGAAAAGTAGGAAGCATTCTTCAGGGACACCCTGACAGGATAAAGACACCGGGAGTTGATATGAGCACAGGTTCCTTGGGACAAGGGCTATCCGTGGGAGTAGGACTTGCAGTCGGTGCAAAATTAGATTCCAAAAACTGGCGCACTTATGTTTTAATGGGAGACGGTGAGATGCAGTCAGGTGCAATCTGGGAAGCGGCGATGTGCGCGGGCCATTACAAGCTGGATAATTTATGCGGCATAGTTGATTACAACACATTCCAGATTGACGGGAGTGTTGAAGATATCATGGGGATAAAACCCCTTGCCGATAAATGGCGTGCTTTCCGCTGGAATGTTATTGAGATTGACGGGCATGACTTGAAAGCGGTTCTTGATGCCTATGACGGGGCAGCAAAGACAA
>DAOVJB010000131.1 GCA_030673425.1 Elusimicrobiota bacterium
GGCAAATAGAAGTAATCCACGTAAAATCAAAACTGTCCAGGCAGTATTAAGATAAGTCTCTATATTATCCTTCTTTTGAATTAATGCCTGCTGAAAACCTGTATGGGAAAAAGTTTCTAAAATTGCCATTGTCAAAAGTGCAATTCCTACTAAACCAAAATCATACGGCAACAATATCCGTGCCAGAATAATTATGCGAATAAGACCAAAAAGGCGACCTATTATACGCAGGGTAAAAACCCACGCTCCACCTCGAACTACCTTCTGAAATAGTAAATTGCTTTTGTTCATCCTTTATTGGGTATCCCTACTTTGAGAAATTTCTGGCAGCATCACCACTATTGCTGTCAGAAACCAGAATGGTTCCATGATGCGCACGATAATAAAAGTATTGGCACTGAAAGCATGAACGAGTAAGCCAATAAATCCAGCTAAGAAACCTAATGATAACCCATGCGTCCAATCATCTTCCATATTATTAAAGGTGTGCAAGCTAAACCTGAAGATAACTATTAGCAACCAAATAAATACCAAGAAACCAATAATTCCGGTTTCACCTAATACACGGGGAAATTGAGTATCAACAAGACCAACTCCAGTGATTCCACAACCAAGAAATGGCCTAGTCTTCCACTTTTCAAACACAACTATCCAACTGTCAACACGAGCAGCTGTTGATTCATCCAAAGTAATGCGTCTTCCTAAAGGCTCATATACTCTACCAGGGACAAATGTATATTCTATTCGGTTGATTACCCTGGTTGGAACTATAAAAGGAAGGATTATAATACTTAAGATTAATATTCCTATAAGCAAGAGCCTTCTCCTTCTGGTTAAAATAGCAAGAGTCAGATACATAAAGATAAACGCTAAATAACTGCCACGCGAGAGTGTCAGTATTAGAGTAATAAATATAAAAAAAGCCATCCCCCCACACCAAAATAGCCATATTTTTGATGTACTATATAAGAAAATGCCTGCCGCTATTGCGAACAATAGGACTAAATATCCTCCCAACGTATTGGGTTCGCCGGCTCCTCCCTCAAAAGGTCCAGTAGCCCTTCCAATTTCTCCAACTGTCGTCATTGCATAAGTACAACTCAATACGCACGTTATCAAGAAAGCTATAACAAATATTTTTATCTGTTTTTTATCCCGTATATTATTAGTTACCAAAAAATAAAGCATAAAGTATTCAACATACTTCAGGATGTAAAAAAAACTCTTTAATGGCTGAATACGACCGGTTAATATCCCTATCCCGGTTGAGAGAATACAGACCAAAATAAAGGTGATTATTAATGGATTAAGGGGGGTATGTCTCAGCAGTCCCAATTCTTTGTTTATTGCCGTCTTGGCAAGCCAGCTGAAGAAAACCGCAAGAAGCAAAATATCGTCTATACGTATAACCACTGCCCGTTGCGGAACCTGGGCTATCCGAAGCTCGGGGGAAAGTAGCATCGAGAAAATAAGGATAATTAGGGCTAAATTAGTATTTAGAAAGGCGATTAAGCCTATAATCAGTCCGGCAGCAAGAATGAGGATAATCTTGGGAGAAAATAAAGCCACTGTCCTTCCCATCAAAAGAGCTCCAAAAAGGATTATCACTACCATAAATATAAGGCTTTTATTTATTCCTCTAATCTCAGGAGCCATATTTCATATCTTCCTATTGGTATTTTTTAAGAGGAATAATCCGGAAGGACAATTCTCTCTTTTTTAGCGTAATCGCCGAGAGTAATAAAACATTACCAAAGCAAAACCAAGGATTAATATTAAAATCAAAGCCAGGGAATTTATTTCCTTATAATGATAACTAATTATGATTAGGATACTAATAGCCAAAACAGAAATTCCGCTTAAGGAGAGTAAAAGTTTTATTCCTTTTGTAGTAGACCTTAAAGCGAATCTTACAAGCCAAGAAAATAGAATTAATAAAATAATAATTAAAATGAAATACAATTTATGGACCTCTTATTAATTAAGCCACCCATAAGAATACTAAAATTAAAAGTGGCTATTATTTCTTTTGACCATTTTCTAAGTCAAAGCCTATGGTAAAATTTTACACCTCATCTTTTAACTCTTCTTGTCCCTCCTCTATTTCACGTTTCTTACCGGATTTAGCCTCCTCCTCCTCATACTTATATTTGTATCTGTAGTAATAAGGGTAAGGTGTCATTATCTCGGTTTGAGGTGTGATATGGTTTAGAATCACTCCTAAGATTTTAGCATTTACCGACTCCAACTGAATTTTAGCTCGTAAAAGGGCACCTCTGGCGGTTCTGCCAATTTCATAACATAAAATAACACCATCTACTTTAGAAGCTAATAAACTGGCATCGGTTACTGGAAGTATAGGAGGAGAATCAAAGAAGATAACATCAAACCTCTTCTTAAGCTCCTCAACCAAGCCTGAGAGTTCTGGGGATTCTAAAATTTCTGCAGGATTATGAGGTACATGTCCACTGGGAAGGATCCATATGTTTTCTATACCCGGTTCTTTCATTATTTCATCAAGCTGCATATCTCCCAACATAATATCTGAGATATTCTTCAGAGCGTCTTCTATGTCTACTGTTCCTGTGACAATTTCATTTAAACCTGGTTCCTTCTCTATACCAAAAGTCTTAGCCACCGTAGGACGTCTTAAGTCAGAAGAAACCAACAATGTTTTTACCCCTTTTTGCGCTACGGTTAAACCTAAATTTATCAAAATCGTGGTCTTGCCCTCACGGGGTCCAGCGCTGGTAACAAGAAAGGTCTTTTGGGCTGGACCAAGCTTAAGATTGGTACGAATATTACGATAGGCTTCAGCCACAGGAGCCCGTGGCTTATGATGAACAATCAAACGTATATAAATTTCTTCAGCATCGCTTCTTCTGACAGGTAAAATCTTTCTCTTAAATTTTGTAAAAATATCCTTTTTTTCTTCAATCTCGCCTGGGATAGAAGGAACGACTCCTAAGACAGGAAGTTTGACCAGATTTTCCACATCTTCTATAGTTCCGATAGAGGTATCCATAGTCTCAAATAGAAAAGCAAAGCCAATGCCTAATACTAATCCCATCATTCCGCCAATAAGGATACCCATCTTTTTGGGTGCACCTCGAGAAGCACCCGGCATAACTGCCGGGTCAACCATAGAAACATCTCCTACCTTTTGGGCTTCGGTAATACGCGTCTCTTCAAGTTTCTCCTTAAGCATACTATAAAGCTTTTTATTAACTTCAACCTCCCGGAGAAGTCTTGCGTATTCCAGCTCCTGGCCAGAAAAGCCTGCAAGTTGTGCTTCTAAATTTTTAATCTGTTCTTTAAGCTGCTTTACCTGGGGATGCTTATCGGTATATTTCTGTAAGAAGGCAGCCAATTCAAATTCTAAATCTACCAATTTTTTCTGAATCGGTTCAGACAATCTAATGTCTTCCACTTCGTCTCCGAATTTTCGTAAACGTTCCTCTGCATCTGACAACCTGTTTTCTAACTGGGACAATTGTTCTGCAATAAACTGACGTGCTCTGCGGGCCTGCTTGGTTTTTTCCAAAAGATTCTCTTCTACATAAACCTGAGCAACTGTATTAGCTAAATCCATTGCCTCTTTTGCGTTGGTTGCGGTGGTAGTAATTCTAATAATGTTAGTCCGTTTAATCGTCTCGGTATTGATTCTACCTTGTAAACCTGCCACTATGCCACGGAGCTTTGAGACAGGCATCCTATCATCTATCAAACCCATGCGCAGGGCCACCTTCTTCATAATTGGAAACCCTTTGATTATATTGGTCTGCGATTCCATTAAATCTGCTGGGGTATAAACAATCCACTCTGTAAGTAAGCCGGCTATAGTTTTGTGTTCTAATATTTTAACTGTAGCGGAAGCTTGATATATTGACGGCTGCATAGAAAGATAGATTATAGTACCTATGGTTACAGTAAGAAAAGTTAAAATTATGATAAATTTCCTCTTATGAAAAATTCTCAAATAATCTCTTAAATTTAATTCATATTGTGGCAAAAGTCATTCCTCCTTTTTAATCTTACCACTCATCAATACCACTAATTGCTTTACCAGTAACAATCCCTCGAGAAATTGGCCCGAGGATTTGATTAAGGGTGTAATTCACATTGGCAATGAATTTCTTGGGGACGAAAACAATGTCTTCGGGTTGTAAAACA
>DAOVJB010000047.1 GCA_030673425.1 Elusimicrobiota bacterium
CCCTATGATGAATATTTTCGCCTATTGTCTCAAGAGGTAAGAAATATTGTAAAAGAAGCCGGTATTGTGGGATTAGGAGGAGCAGCTTTTCCTACTCATGTGAAATTGACCCCGCCTCAGAACAAACCAATTGATACAGTTATAATAAATGGTTGTGAATGTGAACCGTATTTAACCTGTGATTATCAATTGATGATAAAACACCCAAAAGAAATTATTGAAGGATTAAAGATAATTATGAAGACTCTTGATGCCTCAAGAGGGATTGTCGGGATTGAAAAGGATAAACCTCTTGCGTTAGAGAGGATTGCTAAAGAAGTAACTAAAGAACCGAATATTGACGTTATTCCATTGAAGACAAAATATCCACAGGGAGCAGAAAAACAGCTTATAGATGCTATCCTTAAAAGAAGAGTTCCCCCCGACGGATTACCGTTAGATGTAGAGTGTGTCGTGAATAATGTAGGAACTACTCTGGCAATAAGAGATGCGATAGTAAAAGGTTCCCCATTGATTGAAAGAGTCGTTACAGTTACCGGGAGAGGTGTAAGAAATCCCCAGAATGTCAGGGTAAGGATAGGAACCTTAATCTCTGAGCTTATCAGGCAGTGTGGGGGGTATAATCAGGAACCAGGTAAGATTATTATGGGTGGACCTATGATGGGATTAGCCCAGTCTACTGATGATGTTCCGGTAATGAAAGGAACATCAGGGATACTTGTATTAACCAAAGAAGAAGTAGACACAAAAGAAGAGAGTGCTTGTATAAAATGTTCTAAATGTGTTGATGCTTGTCCCATGAATTTATTGCCTAATATGATAGTGTTATATGCAAAAAATAGAATCTGGGATAAAACAGAAGAATATAACATTAGTGATTGTATGGAATGCGGTGCTTGTGCTTATGTCTGTCCTGCAAAAATACCTTTGGTTGAATATATTAAAAAAGCCAAATTCACAGTGTCTGTGATAAAAAAGAAAAAAATGACGACAAAGAGAGGATAATTGTTGAATAAAGAGTTAATTATTTCAGTTTCACCACATATAAGGGTAAAAGAAGATACACAGAGTGTAATGCGTGATGTGATTATTGCTTTGACGCTAGCTATGATCGCCTCTGTTTATTTTTTTGGCTGGTATGCATTGCTAATCTCGGTTGTTAGTGTTGTTGTTTGTATATTGACAGAATTCGTCTTCCAGAAATTAGTAAAGAAAAAAGTCGCCGTAGGAGATTTGAGTGCAGTTGTAACAGGACTGCTTTTTGCTTTTGTTCTTCCACCTTCAGTTCCTTTATGGATAGTAGTTATTGGAGCAATGGTTTCTATTATTCTTGGTAAACAAATTTTCGGGGGATTAGGACATAATCCTTTTAATCCGGCTCTGGTGGGAAGGGCGGTTCTGGTGGCTTCATGGCCTGTTCATATGACAACATGGATTCGTCCTTTTGATGCAGTTACCAGTGCATCACCATTAGGAATAGTTAAAGAGGGGTTAGATCAAACTCTTCCGAGTTATTTAGAGCTTTTTTTAGGAAATAGAGCAGGGTGTTTGGGTGAAACTTCTGTATTAGCTTTATTAATTGGTGCTATTTATCTTTTATATAGACGACAAATTAGCTGGCATATTCCGTTAGTTTACGTTGGAACAGTGGCTTTAATGTCGGTAATTTTTAATAGGGACCCTTTGTTTAACATATTGGCAGGAGGGTTAATATTAGGTGCATTCTTTATGGCTACAGATATGGTAACTACACCGATTACTACAAAGGGGAAATTAATCTTTGGGTTAGGATGTGGTTTTTTTACAGCTTTAATTAGATTTACCGGTGGTTTTCCCGAAGGGGTTTGTTATTCTATTTTAATTATGAACATGTTTACTCCTCTGATTGACCGCTATACCCAGCCATGTAGGTTTGGAGCAAAGAAAACAAAATAGATGGCAATATAAAGAGAACTTATAGAAAGATCTTTTATACTGAATATGAATATTTTAGGGATTTCTGCTTTTTATCATGATAGCGCTGCTTGTCTTATCCAGGACGGTAAAATAGTTGCAGCTGTTCAGGAAGAACGTTTTACCCGCAAGAAGCATGACTTTTCTTTTCCCATCAATTCCATAAATTATTGCCTGTGCGAAGGAGGAATATCCGGAAAGGATCTGGATTTTGTTGCTTTTTATGATAAACCTTTCTTAAAGTTTGAGCGGATACTAAATACTTACTTAACTTTTGTCCCTTTTGGAATCCGTTCTTTTGTAAAAGCAATACCGTTATGGATAAAAGAGAAGCTTTGGATAAAAGAAATGATCAGAAAAGAACTCAAATATGACGGTAAAATTGTTTTTACAGAACATCACGAATCTCATGCCGCGTCCGCCTTTTTCCCCTCACCTTTTCAGGAGGCCGCTTTCCTTACCATGGATGGTGTAGGAGAGTTGGCTACATCCAGCTTTGGTAGTGCCAAAGACAATAAACTGAATATCATATCAGAGATTCATTTTCCCCATTCTTTAGGTTTACTCTATTCCGCCTTTACTTATTACACTGGATTTAAGGTTAATTCCGGAGAATATAAATTGATGGGATTGGCACCTTATGGTGAGCCAAAATTCAAGGATTTGATATTGTCAGAGTTGGTAGACTTAAAAGAAGACGGATCTTTCAAACTCAATATGAACTATTTTAATTACTGTGCTGGTCTGACAATGACGAATAAAAAATTCCAGAGATTATTCGGTGGTCCTTCACGCAGACCCGAGTCAAGACTAACTCAGCGGGAAATGGACATAGCGCGGTCTATTCAAGAGGTTACTGAGGAAATAATGTTGCGTATGGCCAAACACGTATATAAAGAGACTAAACAGAAAAACCTGTGTTTAGCCGGTGGAGTAGCATTAAATTGTGTTGGTAACGGGAGAATTTTAAGAGACGGTCCTTTTGAAAATATATGGATACAACCAGCAGCTGGGGATTCAGGAGGAGCATTGGGAGCAGCTTTATTCGTGTGGTATCAATATTTGGGGAACCAGAGAAATGCCGATGGCAGGAAAGATATGATGCAGGGAGCCTATCTGGGGCCAAAATTTGACAGTGATTATATAGCTGATTATTTGAATAAGAATAATATATCTTATGTTAAGTTAAGTAATACTGAAATCCCCGGAAAGATTGCCGAATTAATAGCTGCTCAAAAAGTGATTGGTTGGTTTCAGGGACGCATGGAATTTGGTCCCAGGGCGTTGGGAAGTCGTTCGATTATTGGAGATGCACGCTCTTTGAAGATGCAGGAGACAATAAATCTTAAGATAAAGTTTCGTGAAAGTTTCAGACCATTTGCTCCGTCAGTATTAAAGGAGAAGGCATCGGATTATTTCCAAATGGATTGTGAAAGTCCGTATATGCTCTTAGTAGCTCCTGTAAAAAAAGAAATACGCCGGGAATTATCCCAAGAGCAGCAAAAACTTTTTGGACTGGGTAAGTTAAATATTGTTCGCTCAACTATTCCCGCAGTGACCCATGTAGATTACTCTGCGCGAGTGCAGACAGTTGACAAAGAGTATAATCCTTTGTATTATGAGACGATAGCCGCATTTAATGAAAGATATAACTGTCCTGTAATTATTAACACCTCTTTTAACGTAAGAGGGGAGCCTATAGTATGTACTCCTAAAGATGCTTATGAGTGTTTCATGTACACTAATATGGATTACTTGATTATGGGGAATTTCTTGCTGGAGAAAAAAGAACAAAAGCCGTTAGATAGAGACATCGAATGGCTTAAGGAATTTGAGTTGGATTAGGGGAAATAGATGGTGATTGAGGAAATTAATAATATCAAGACTGAAAAAAAAGAACTTCGAAAATTTGGTATAACGATTGGTATCGCTTTATGTCTATGGGGTGCCGTATTCTTTTGGCGCGATAAAGATTACTATAGCTACTTTTTCATTCTTTCGGCGGTATTTCTGTTCTTAGGGCTGGTTTTGCCGCCTTTATTGAAACCTGTTTATAAAATATGGATCATTTTTGCTAGATATATGAACTGGTTTATAACCAGAATCATCTTGGTTGTTCTGTTATATTTTATATTTACACCTATTGGTTTTATAGCTAAGCTCTTTGGTAAGGATTTTTTAGATCTGAAGTTTAGAGAAAAATCCAGTACTTATTGGATTCCAAAAGATAAAATAGAACTAGAAAAAAGAGATTATGAAAAACAATTCTGAAAACCTAAAAAGAACGGACATTTCAAAAAAAAAGAAAATATTTTTTGTAATAGCTACAGTTTTTTTAATATTAATTCTAATTTCAGCCATTGGTGAGTTTATTTTAAGAGTCCTGCCTATTACGGGAACAAGAATTGAATGCTTTGAATTCGATCCATTAGTAGGTAGTCATTTCTATCCAGACTCAACAGTAGTTTACTGTAATGATAAAGGTGATTTTATTAGGAGGAGAGTTAATTCCTTAGGGTATTTAGATGTAGAGCATAATAAAGAAAAGAAAAAAGGGGTTTATAGGATAGGTTTTTTTGGTGATTCATTTACAGATGCCAGGCAAGTATTGTTAAAAGATACTTTTTTTAAGGTAATAGAAAGAAAACTTAAAAATTACAATGTTGAATCTCTATCCTTTGGGGTTTCAGGATTCGGTACGTTACAATCATACTTAAATAGCAAAAGATATAGAGATTATTTTGATCTTGATTTAGTCGTCTATGTATTTTGCGAAAATGATCTTGGTGATAATATAAAAGAGATAAAAAGAAGCCCGAGCTTTCCCTTTGCCGTTCTTAAAGAGAATGGTTTTGAGATTGACTATTCTTTCAGGGATAAGAATAGTTTTAAGAAGAAAATTTATTATAAATTTTATAACTATCTAAAAATGCATTCCCTATTGATGGCAACGCTACTTGATAGGGTTAGATTATTGATAAATTATGGTATGAAAGTTAAAGTTACCGAGAAAGATATGATGATGGCAGGAGAATCAGATGTTAATAAAATACCGGATCAAAATGATTTGCCGTCAACTTGGCCGGATTCGTGGCGAGGCTATGCCGAAAATCTCACTTCGGCTATTATTCTAAGATGGCAGAGTGATATAAATGCCCAATCACGAGAATTTGCTATTTTGTATATACCAAGACAGGGCGAGATGGAAAAAGAAACAAGAAATCAAGATTCATGGAAATCCTGGCTTGAATCTTTATGCAGAAGAAACAAAGTTACATTAATTGACCCAACGTCCGATTTGCTTAAGGTGCAAATATCAGGTAAAAAAGTTTTTTATGACCATTTTACCAAGTATGGACATACAGTATTTGCAGGGGCGTTTGTAACTTGGTTTGTGAAAAGCTCACCAGAACGCATAAAAAATTATGAGGATTAAATAATGTCAAAGTTTTCAATAATCAAAGAATTCTGGGAATTCCTAAGAGTCCGAAAAAAGTGGTGGCTGGTACCGGTTATTATTTTTCTGCTTTTGTTAGGTGCATTAATTTTCCTTACGCAAGGTTCTGCCATCGCTCCTTTTATCTATACGTTGTTCTAAGTAATATTTCGCGGGGAGTTTTAACAAAGGTTTCTTAATTGGCACAAGAACGTGGAATTGAGAATCTGTCTTTCCTTAGTTTCACGTTTTTTTATTTTATAGTTACAAGAGGGGTATTAATATGAGAATAAAACGTAAGATTTTTGTTCAAATTTTGATTTTTACATTTTTTTTGTTTTTATTAATACCACATATTTATGCTGTTGAACCAGGGGATGTGGTTATTAATGAATTAATGTGGATGGGGTCCAGTGCTTCTACCTATGATGAATGGATAGAGTTGCGGAATATGACTGCTGATGATATAGATTTATCCGGTTGGGATATTACAAAGCTGAAGGATGGGAATGAAGTGTTAATGTTGACTATACCATCAGGTAAAGTTATATCTGCCAACGGATATTTTCTTATTTCTAATTATGATGATGAAAACCCTAAATCAAATATAGATATAGAACCGGATGTTGTAGATAGTAGTGTTAGCTTAGCTAATACCAAATTACAGATAAAAATTTATGATGGTACATGGGATAGCGGAGGTATATTAGTTGATACTGCTGATGATGGTTCAGGGAGCCCGTTTGCCGGTAATAATACAAATAAATATTCGATGGAAAGAAGAGACCCTCCTGGAGATGGAACTATTTCAGTTAATTGGCAGACAGCTACAGACTCACTAAATTGGGATAGTGATGCTATAGAGAAAGGAAGCCCAAAAGCACCAAATAGTTTAGATATTAGTCCACCTTCTGCTATTTCTGATTTAATTGCTTCATGGGGAGATAGTGACGGAGAAATTATTTTAACATGGACTGCACCAACTGAGGATACCTCTGGTGGTGGCAAAGTCAGTTATTATGACGTAAGATATGCAAGTTTTCCTTTTACAGAAAACGACTGGGACTTATCAGGTGTAATGGAAGCTACAAATGAACCAGACCCAAAAGTTCCTGGCGATGAAGAATCAATGGTAATATCAAACCTTAAACCAGGTGTTATCTATTATTTTAGTATTAAGTCTGGAGATGATGAGGGGAAGATTTCAGCAATAGATACAAAGACTCAAGATACTAATCAAACATTTTGTGTAGCAAAAGGTATTATCAAAGTGAAAATAACAGAGGTTAGTTTTGCCTCAACTAATGACTGGGTTGAATTATATAACTGGGGAGAAGAAGATATAGACATATCGGGTTTTATGTTAACTGATCTAGACGGGGAGGATTCGACTTTAGCTGCAGAAAATGTAACATTGAATTCAGGACAATATGCGGTAATACACTGGGACGATGAAGGAATCGATGAAACTGACATTACGGGTGATTCAAATGGTAATGGTTACATTGACCTGTATGTGAGTGATACCGGTTTAAGCAGTACAGATGATGAGCTTGTTTTGATGTCCGCTATGATAAACGGTAACTATATAGACGCTGTTTGCTGGAGTAATCTGGACGGAACATATAATAATACTGATTTAATGTTACTTGTTGATAAATCAATGTGGGTAATAGAAGATTCTTTTACTGAAAATGATTGCTGGACAAACAGTAAAGAAGTTAGTAGTGATTCTTCCATAGGACGAAGACCCCCATTCTATGAGGATACCAATTCTAAAGACGACTGGTATTTATACACTACATCAACGCCAGGACAGGAGAATCTGTTTTTACAAATTGTTAAACCTGAAGATGGCAGTATAATTGAGCAAAGTGAGAATATAACTATTACTCCTGAGATTTCTCTGGGAGAAGTGGAATGTATTGATTTTATGTATCGCAAAAAAGGAGCAAGAAACTGGCAATATATTAGTCAGAACGTTAAAGCACCATTTAATGCTGATTGGAACACAAGGGAACTTGATATTGGAAGTTATGAGTTACAATTGTTGGCTAATAATAAGGTCTCCTCGCCTGTAAGTTTAGTTACTTTGATTAAAGGTGAAGCACCGGAAACCAACATTACTCTGTATCCGGAGGTATTGGTTAACAGTGAAGATGTAATTTTTGAATTTTCCGGTGAAGATAACCTAACCATAGATGAAAATTTGATATTTATGTATAAATTGGATAACGAAGATTGGCAGAATATTGGTAATACTAAACAAGTTAGCTTAGAAAATTTAGAAGACGGGGAACATAGTTTTACTGTTACGGCTAAGGATGAAGCGGGGTATGAGGATATAACACCTGCTGTATATAGTTTTACTGTGGATACAACAGCTCCTGAGATTTTTATAAAAACGCCTTATGAAGGAGACAGAATAGCAGGTAATGCTGTTCCAATAGAGACTGAGTATATAGATTCTGATATAGATGAGGTTGTTTTTCAATACAGATTGCCTGATGAGAAATGGCAGGATATTGGGGTTATAAAAGAGGCTCCTTTTAATATTTTTTGGGATGTTTCAAACTTAGTCAATAATACTTGTTATGATCTAATGGTAGAAGCAATAGATAAGGCCGGTAATGTAAGCAATGATTTGGCACATATATCCATTACTATAGACTTTGATAAACCGACCTATGGTGGGAATAAGATGATTATAGAACCTCATCAAGGAGGTTGTATAACGACTTTTGACGGAACCAAAATAAATATTCCGTCAGGAGCAATC
>DAOVJB010000147.1 GCA_030673425.1 Elusimicrobiota bacterium
GTGTCAATCTTTTATATCTGACCATTTTCCTCACCTCCTTGTCTTTTTTGTCTTTCTATACTCATTAGACTAATGAGGCCTTGAAAGGTTTACCCCGTTAGAGAAGATTCTGTAACGGGGTTTACTTTGAGCTTACAGGATGAGATAAAGACAAAAGTACAACCGCCAACAATGCTATTACGCCGCCATATATAAAGGGTGCACTAGAATTATAATTCCAGAGCAACCCTGCAATTATACTTGCAGGTAAAGTAGCAAGACTAACAGATGTATGGAATGTCCCAAGAACCGTCCCGCGTAATTCCTCAGGCACAAAATCACTTGCAAAAGCCCTCTGGTTAGGTTCAATCAAAGCAAAAGATATTCCATAAATACCAAAAAGCAGAAGGAACGTAACTGCTGAAGTCCCCAACCATGCAAAGCCTAAGCATGTTAGGGCATATATAAAATAACCAAGCACAATGACTTTTTTCCTGCCGACTTTATCAGAAAATGCACCACTCGGAACAGAAAATAAAGCATATATTATATTAAACCAGACATAAAGAAGAATAGGTATAGCAGTAGCAATACGGGGCGAATAGAATTGACTAAAAGCACTTCTTGCTTTTAATACAAAAAACATATAGGTAAAATTACCAAGTGCGAAGATTGTTGCTGCTAAGAGGTATCTTCTAAAGTTCGAAGGAAGATTTTTTATGCTCGCTCTAAAAGTCAATTTTTCTTTTTGTATCTTACAAACGAGTTCTTCTTTAACCCAGAAAATAGGTATAAGAGCAAAAAAGCTTATTATACCTGCTATTATTAAAATCAACTTAAAATCAAATCTTAAGAACCAATAAAAAATATATGCTAAAAGCGCCCCTATAAATGCTCCTGAGGTATCAGCAGCACGATGAATCCCGAAAGCTTTACCTCTTGTTGCTTCGCTACTGGAGGAAGAGATAATCGCATCCCTTGGTGCTGTTCTGAGTCCTTTGCCGATTCTTTCTATAGGTCTTAGAATAAGCAGGTGAGACCAATGTGAGGAAAAAGGAAAGAAGAGTTTTGCTACTGATGAGGTGAAATATCCCCAGAAAACAAAGGGTTTTCTCCTTGCTATCTTATCCGAGGCGTAACCGGAAAAAACCTTGAGTAAACTGGATATACTGTCACCTATCCCGCCAATTAAGCCTACAGCTATACCTGTTCCGCCTAAAGATAGAATAAACATTGGCAGGATAGCCAGCATCATCTCACTTGAAACATCTGTTATAAAGCTGACTATGCCGAGTAATATAACATTAATGCCTATGCCCTGTAAAAACTTTGTTTTCATATATTATATTATCTACTTTTTATCTTTTATTTGAACAGGCGCTATTTTATCAACAAAAAGCGTCTGGGTGGGATAAGCAAACTCTATACCTTCTTTTTCGAATTTTTCCTTAATCATAAAATTAATCTTCTGCTGTATATCCATATATTTATTATAATCGCCACCCATAACATAATAAACAATTTCAATAACCAGGCTAAAATCACCATAGCTCTGGAAATGAGCCCTGTCAAATACCGCATCATCAATGCTTTTTATAATATCAGTAACTATTGCAGGGATTTTTTTCATTTGTTCTGATGTTGTCTGATATGTTACTCCCACCTTAAAAAGAACCCTGCGTTTATTCATCCTCTTGTAATTTCTTACACGGCTTGACGTAAGATCAGTATTGGAGAAGACAAGCTGTTCCCCTCCCAGGCTTCTGACGCGTGTAGTCTTAATTCCTATATGCTCTATTACACCAAGATAATCACCAATAATAATAAAATCGCCCTCTTCAAAAGGCTTATCAAAGAAAATAACAAAATAATTAAAAAGGTCTCCCAGGATCGCCTGTGCTGCCAAAGCTACGGCAACACCGCCAATACCTAACCCGGCAATGACCGCTGAAATATTAAAACCTAAATTATCTAAGATAAAAACAAGCCCCAGTCCCCATAAAATTACTTTTATTACTGTTATGATACTCCTTTCTGTTTTTACCTGTACTCCTGTCTTCTTAAGCCAGTATTCCTCGGCACCATACTTAAAGAAAGCTACTGCTACACGTATAACCTGGATAGTCAACAGAATCACCCATAAAGATGTTATTAGTTTACTAATCTGGGGGTTGATATTTAACTGTTTAACCGCAACATAAAATGCGGCAAAATAAAGAAGGGGCATAACAGCTTTTTCGAAAAACTTCAATATAAAATCATCTATCCGGGTTTCGGTCTTTTGGGCAAATACCTTTATCCGCTTTAATATAATGGTCTTCAAGACATAAAGAACAAAAATGCCTGCCAAAAATATCAACAAAGTTATTAAATAATCTCTTACGGTATTTCCTAAAAATGTCTTTTGTAATATCAGAATATTATCAAACATCTTTACACCTCCTAAACATTAATTAACCATAGATTAGCTCTGGTTAAATCTCTCACTTTTAACTTTTAATTTTCACCCGTGGTTTCATATTTCGCCTTCTTTATGGAATGTTTCCTGCAGTCTCTTCCCGCCTCTGTAAGCAATATGGTCGAAAACAGAATATAAGACGGGAATGACAAAAAGGGTAAGAATTGTTGAGACCAGGAGTCCTCCTGCAACCGCAACACCCAGAGGCGACCTCATCTCTGAGCCCTGAGAGCGTGATAAAGCCATAGGAAGAATTCCGAGTATGGTTGTAAAAGCAGTAATAAGAATAGGCCTTAATCTTGTCAGGGCTGCCTGAACAAGGGCAGTATGCTTTTCTATCCCTTTTTTCCTTAATTGATTCACATAGTCAATCATAACGATTCCGTTGTTCACACCGATTCCGGCGAAAATTATCATACCCATCATAGCAGGGGTAGAGAAACTCTTACCCATTACAAAAAGGCCCAATATAACACCTATTATACCCAGTGGCACAGTAAACATAATAACAAGCGGCTGTGTAAAAGACTCAAACTGTGCTGCCATAATCATATATATTAAAATAAGGGCTGCTAAGAATGCCAGGACAAAATTAGTAAGTGTTTCTGACATTTGTTCGTATGTCCCGCCGTACTCAATAAAATATCCTGCAGGCAACCTTAAATCTTTTATTCTCTTTTTAATATCATTTACAACCTTCCCGACTGCCCTGCCGGTTGTATTTGCTGTTATGGTGACCTTTCTCATGCGGTTTTCCCGCACAATCTTTAATGGGCCCTTACCATAATCCAACCTTGCTACATCATTTAAGGTAATCTGAAACCCTCCTCGTGTGGGGATTGTAATTCTTCCTATGTCATTTATTGAATCCCTGTCAACATCAGCAAATCTCACACGCACATCGGTTTCTTCCCCTCCTACCCTGTATTTTGTAGCCACTTTACCAATAGATGCAACCTGAATTGTTTCACCTATTTCTCCTACACTAAGACCATAATGGGCTGCTTTATCCCTGTCTATCCTTATTTGCAGCTCAGGCCTTCCTTCTCTTGTTGAAACATCCAAGTCTCTTAATCCTTTTACGTCTTTTATTCTGTTCATAACCTGCGAGGCATAAGCGTTTAATTGCTTGAGGTCCTTACCATACATTTTAATCTCTACAGGTGTTTGTGTCCCTTCTTCCATTATCATTGCAGCCATATCGCTGAA
>DAOVJB010000159.1 GCA_030673425.1 Elusimicrobiota bacterium
ATATGTCTTTCACCAGGCTCATCAAACGTAGAGGATACAACTTCCCCCTTTACAGACCGCTGCATATCAGTAACTTCTTCAGGCCTCTCATCAATTAAAAGAACAATTAAGAATATCTCAGGATGATTTGCGGTAATAGAATTAGCTATCTCCTGAAGGAGCATTGTCTTTCCTGCACGAGGCGGGGAGACAATAAGCCCTCTTTGTCCCTTTCCGATAGGTGTTAGGAGATTCATTACACGCATAGGAATTTCATCTGCTTTGACATCTAAATTAATACGTTCGTCTGGATAAAGCGGAGTAAGGTTGTCAAAAAGAATGCGGTTCTTTGATTCCTCTGGATTACCTGAATTCACTGCTTCTACTCGCAGAAGTGCAAAATACCGTTCCCCTTCCTTCGGAGGACGTACCTGTCCGGAAATAGTATCGCCTTTACGCAGATCAAAACGCCTAATTTGTGAAGGGGAAACATAAATGTCATCCGGACCTGCCAAGTAATTGTAATCAGGTGATCTCAAAAAACCAAACCCGTCAGGTAGAATTTCCAATACTCCTTCATCAAAAATCAAACCATTCTTTTCTGTCTGTGCCTGTAAAACCTTGAAAATGAGCTCCTGCTTTTTCAACCCGCTTACATTCTCAACGTTCAAACCTTTAGCTATTCCCGACAACTCCACGATTGTCTTCTTAGCCAATACAGCCATGTCCATATAGTCCCTCCTTATTTATGTTATAAATATATCTTTGAATTTTGATAAAAATATATATTTATATCCAAAATTTAATTTTTTTATGGTTTAATAAATGATTTTTTGGGATTTTTCTCATGATTTAGAATAGATTGAGGACCAAATTGGAAAGATAATGTTTTAATAGGCTTTTATCAACTCTAAAAATAAATCTTTGCAATCTTTGGCTCTTTTATTATTGAACTTTGTTTAAGAAGATCCTGCCAGATTTCCTTCACTTCTTCGGTTATCTTGGCTATTTTATCTTTACCATTTATAATATAATTGGCGTATTTAACTTTTTCTTTTTGAGGAATTTGAGACTGAATTCTCAATTTAGCCTTGTAACTGTTTAGACCGCTTCTTCTCATCAACCTCTGAATCTGGGTTCTTGCTGGAATGGTAACAACAATTATCTTGTCCATCAATGGGGCTATATATGATTCAAATAAAACAGGAGCATCAACTATAATCACACAATCTTTCTCTTTTGCTATAATTTCATCTATATGGTTTTTTATTTCTTTTATTATCGGAGGATGAGTAATCTGATTGAGTACGCCTAAATCTGAAGAATCATCAAATACTATATCAGCAATCTTTTCTCGCTGAATAGTGAGGTCTTTATTCAATATCCTCCTTCCGAAATAGTCAACTAAAGTACTCCAAACATTTGTTTTAGGCTCTAAAACCTTATGAGCAATCACATCTGCATCAATAGTTTTGGCTCCTAACTTCTCAAATATACTTAAAACAGTGCTTTTCCCTGAAGCAATTCCTCCTGTAAGACCAACCACTAACATATGTTCCCCCGCCTTAGTCACCTATTTTCTACAGAGAACTAACAAAGTCAGAAATACTTCCTTTAAACTTGTCTGATAAGTGAGTAAACTGGACTCCTATGTTAAATAGAGCATAATCCTCAGTATAAGGCTCTTCTCTCTTTACCCAGACTACGTGACCTTTTGACTCTATCGGTTCACTATAACCCGGCAGGAACACTTTTAACGTCAATTCCGTCTTAGGGGGAATATATTCTAAAGCAAGAAAGCCCATACCCCCTTGACTTATATCTTTAACCGGTGCAAGCGTCCCCTCTCCTGATTCAGTAGTTCTTTTATAACAAATAGGGACAGTAAAATATTTACGTCTATGTTTTCTTTTCTCCTTAAACTCCGCGCTCATTCAATCACCCCCAAATTGCTATGCTTTCAACTTTTTTAAACGTTTAACACGTTTACCCAAGGGATTCTTTATATATTCATTTCTGCATTTCTTACATAGGTAAAATTTAAAATTCTTAAAAATTTCTTCTTCCAAAGCTTTTTTACTCTTTTTTCTCAAGGATGTCAACAGTTTTTTTATTGTAGTGTCGTAATTCTTGAATAAATCATCAAGAGTAATCTCAAATGTATCATAAGCAGCAAACGTATTTATCTTCACTATATAACGTAATTTAGCCCTTTGCAATTTTCTTGAACACACTGCACATTTCATCAAATAGCCTTCTATAAAATGTTCTGGGCCTGTTCGCGTAGTTTTTCCAGTTCAGCTTTTATTAACACCACTTTTTGACTGATTTTGTAGTCATTGGCTTTTGCGCCTATAGTGTTAACTTCTCTGTTCATCTCCTGAAGAATAAAATCCAGTGTTCTTCCTATAGGCATGTTTTGACCCACGTTATATTTGAACTGTTTAAGATGACTACCCAATCGAATAATTTCTTCGGTAATATCACTGCGTTCAGCAAAAATAGTAACCTCATTTAATATTTGTCTTCTGTCTAAATTAACATCATCTTTTAACATTCTCTTTATGCGGTTTTCTAAATTCCGCCTGTATAAGTTAACTACTACAGGAGCATGCTTTTTTATCTGGTGTAAAATAACTTCAAGTTTTTTAATCCTACTGATAAAATCCTTTTTAATTTCTTCCGCTTCTTTGTTTCTTATATAATTCAGATTATCAATAGCCTCCATGGTTAACTTTCTCAAAATAGGTACCATACGCGTTAAATCCAAAGATTTTTCCTGTTGCTGAATAACACCTGGAATTTTAGCTACAAACTCTACTCCAACCTTAAAAGGAATATTGAACTCTGCTGATATCTTCTTCAAAACATTAATATGGGCTTTGGTTAAACTTCTATTTACAGTAAAAAGATCTTTTTTTATACTATCTCTATTTAATTGTGTTATTGACACTTCTATACGACCACGCTTTAAATTGTGCTTGACAATCTTTCTTATGCCATTCTCTAATGCAAAAAGATTAGGAGGCATTTTAATTATAACCTCGCAAAAACGGTGATTTAAGGCACGTATTTCCACCTTAAAACCTTTACCTTCACTACTTCCAAATCCGGTCATACTTTTCATTTTTAAGTACTCCTTACCGCTTCATTATTTCAGATATCTGCTCATTCAATTTTGATTTCCTGCCCAGTGGGCAGAGATTATAATCTGTAATATCACCGGAAACCAACGCGTCAGCATATGCGCTACAACTGGCAAAACTACAGGCTCCGCAGTTAAGTCCTGGTAATATTTTCATAAGTGCTTCTTTTCGAGGATCTTCTTTTACAGCAAACTGCTTTTCAGCTAAAGCCAAACCTGCACCA
>DAOVJB010000022.1 GCA_030673425.1 Elusimicrobiota bacterium
AAATGCATCCTGCTTTTGTTGTATATAATCCATATACTCTCCTAAAACTACGGGATGCGGTAGGAGAGACGATAGGGGCTAACTTCGATCCAAGTCATCTTTTCTGGCAGGGGATAGACCCTGTCGCAGCAGTAAAGAAATTGGGTAAAGCCATTTATCATGTTCATGGTAAAGATACAAGGATAGATGCTGATAATACCAGTATAAATGGAACGCTCGATACAAAACCATATACTGATCATTTGGAACGTTCCTGGATATTCCGTACCGTTGGTGACGGACATGATATATCTTTCTGGAAGGATTTTGTTAAAGCTTTGCAAAGCGTAGGGTATGATGATGTAATAAGTATTGAGCATGAGGATCAGTTGATAGGTATGAACGAAGGTTTTGAGAAGGCGGCGTCATTTTTAAGTGAGGTGTTGAAGTAAAATTAAATTTTAAGGTGTTTTTTTAATGTTTAAGAAAATATTATTTTTATTATTGTTTTTATTTATCCTGGCGCATGGAGCATGGGGTATTGATACAGAGAAAGGGGTTGTATACTACAATGCCTGGGAAATGGACAAGGTTGAAGATATAGCCCATGGATTGCTTACTAAGGGTTCTCTTAAGGCAGATGAGGAATGGTTTCTGGGTTTATTCTATTTTTATAACGGTAATTATGAAAAAGCCACGTATCATTTAGGCAATGCTTCTCGTAAAGATTCTAACAATAAAAAATGGAGTGATTTTTATACTTTCGTTAAGGCAACAGGTGAGATTACCAGAGATTTTTATACTTATGAAAGCGAACATTTTATTCTTCGTTTAGATGGAAAAGATATCATACTTGCTGATTATGCACTTAGTGCTCTTGAGAAAGGATATTGGGAAGTCGGGAGGGATTTAGAATGTTTTCCCTCACGTAAGGTGCTGGTGGAAATATATCCCAGTAGTGAAGATTTTAACCTGGCAAGCAGCCTTTCCAAAAGGGATATGGAAGTTTCAGGGGCAATAGGAATTTGTAAGTTTAATCGTTTAATGGCAGTCTCACCACGGTGCTTAGCTTTCGGGTACAGGTGGCTTGATACTCTTGTTCATGAATATACCCATTTCGTAGTTAATATTAAAAGTAACGGTAAATGTCCTTTATGGCTTCATGAAGGAATTGCTAAAAATGAAGAAAGAAGATGGATTAGTAATGAAAAGAGAAATTATCTAATACCTGTTTATAGTAGTCTTCTTAAGGAAGCTCTTGATAATGATGAAATGATAAGTTTTGATAGAATGTCTCCTTCTCTTGTTAAATTAGATACACAAAAAGAGGTAACATTGGCTTATGCCCAGGTTGCAACGGCCGTGGATTACATGGTCTCTTTTTATAGTATAGGTATATTGCCTGAAATCTTGACTGAATTAAAAGAAAACGATGACTATAAGAAAGTTATTGAAAAGCTTTTAGGGAAAAAGTATAGCAGGTTTCAGAAAGACTGGCTTAAGTTTATTGAAAGTATGAATTTAACTATAATTCCTGGAATAATGATGGATAGTCTTAAGATTAAAGTTACGGATGCTGATTATGAAATGGAGGAATATTTAAAAGGAGAACTTCGGATTTATATTCGCTTAGGGGATAGGTTCAAGAAAAAAGGTAAGTTGAAGATAGCACTCCATGAGTACGAAAAGGCTCTTAAATCACATCCTTATAACCCGGCAATTCTTAATCGCATCGGAAAAATATATTTTGCCATGGATGATTTGATAAAGGCTGAAGAATCATTTAAGAAAGCTATACAGATGAACCCCAATTATGTCTCCTCTTATACCAATCTTGGAGATTTATATTTTTATCGTAGGGATTTTACCAGGGCTTTAGATAATTACCAGGAATCTAACCGTATTAATCCCTTTAATCCGAGTATTCATAAAAATATGGGGCTTATTTATTATTCAAACGACAAAGAAAAGGCACTTCGGGAATGGCAGATTGCCGAGAAACTTACTCCAAGGGATTTAGAGCTTAAGGGTTGGTTGATGAACTTAAAGGGTAAATAAAAGAGGCTTAGGAGGATGCCCTCATGAATAAGAAAGCATACACATTACCTGACAAGTTAAAGGAAGTGGTTGGCCAGTTTCCTGATAAGGTTGTTTTGCAGGTTAAAGAGGGAAGCGAGTATATTAGCTATACCTATAAAGAGTTTTATAAGATTGTTCAGACTATCGCTCATTTTTTAATGAGTATGGGTATACAAAAGGGTGATAAAGTTGCTATTGTTTTTGAAAATAGACCTGAATGGGGCGCTGTCTACTTCGGGATTGTATTTACAGGTGCTATTGCTGTTCCGCTTGACCTTCAATCCAATCGAGAAGAGATAAAGTATCTTTTGCGTGATTCAGGAAGCAGGATGCTTTTTTCATCCTATAAGTCACTTTCATTATTCAGTGGTCTAACCAATGAATTGGAGTCTCTGGAAAAGATAATAGTTCTTGATTACGAGAAAACATCTAAAGAGATTATTCCTTTCTCAAGGGTAGTTACTACTATATCTGAGGCAACCTCAGAAGAAAATATACCTATAGTCAAAGCCGAAGATGTTGCCTCTATAGTCTATACCTCGGGAACGACCGGAGGGCCTAAAGGGGTAATCTTAACACACGATAATTTCTGCTCAAATTTTGAAGGTGTTGATAGATTAAAACTTATCTCTTCAAGTGATAATATCCTCTCTATTTTACCTCTGCATCATACCTTCCCGTTTACCGTGACGCTGATTATTCCGATTTTTTGTGGGGCCACCATTACCTATATTAAAACCTTAAAGAGTGATGAATTACTGGAGTGTATGAGAGAGACAGGCGTAACAATACTGGTTGGGGTGCCCCAGCTTTTTTATATGTTTTTTAAACATATAGCTGATGAACTGGCGAAAATCAATCTTTTCATCAGGATACCCCTTTTAGGTTTTATAGAAATGTTATCCTTTGTAAGGAAATTCAGCAGGGTTAATGTATTAAAACCTGTGCTTTCAAAGATACATAGTTCCTTTGGAAAGAAGTTAAGATTTTTCGTGAGTGGAGGTGCACCGTTAAATGAAGATGCAGCAAGATTTCTTACGAAAATAGGCTTTACAATCATTGAAGGATACGGGCTTACTGAAACCTCACCTATTGTAAGCTTAAATCCGCTAAAGAAGCAGAAAATAGGGTCAGTGGGAAAGGTTATTCATAATGTAGAAGTCCGTATTGATAGTCCCGATAAAGATGGTATAGGAGAGATTATAATAAAAGGGCCTAATGTTATGGGAGGATATTACAGGCGGGATGAAGAGACACGGGCTGTCTTAAAAAATGATTGGTTCTATTCCGGTGACCTGGGTTATCTGGATGCTGAGGGATATCTTTATATCACGGGGAGAAAAAAAGAGATAATCGTTTTAGCTTCGGGGAAAAATATTTCACCGGTTGAAGTTGAATCACATTATGCCGTTAGTCCTTTTATAAAAGAACTCTGTATACTTGGGCTCGGAAAGCATGAGGATGAAAGCCTGGGTGCTGTTCTCGTACCTGATTTTGACCATATACGCAAAGTCAATGAGATTAATATTTATGCGGCAGTAAAGTGGGAGATTGAAACGCTCTCAAAACAGCTCCCCGCCTATAGGAGAATAACAGACTTCATAATTACAAATGAAAACCTGCCACGTACCAGACTTGGGAAAATAAAGAGGTTTGAAATTAGGAATAAATACCTGGATAAGTTTAAGGGAATCAAGCTGGAAAGGCCGGAAGATGGATTACCTAAAAGTGAGGAGGATTTACGTATACTCCAAACAGAAGTTGCAAAGAAGATAGTTGAGATTTTAGCACGTGGATTGAAGATAAAGAGGAAAATTCGTCTGGATGACCACCTGGAATTGGATTTCGGTGTCGATTCTTTAGGGCGTGTGGAATTGATGGGAGATATAGAAAAAGAATTTAATATTACTCTGCCTGAAGCTTTGATGGCGGGTGTCTATACGGTTAAAGAGCTTATTTTCTTAATAGAAAGGTTAGTAGCAGAGGGAATTGTGAAGGGTGAGCAAGTTTTATCCTCTCAGGTAGCCGAAGACTTATGGACTGAAATATTAAGGAGAGAGCCTCCTCTGGATATAATTAAAAAAATAGATTTGCCTTATAAAAGGATATTGAGATTATCGACTATTCTTATACGTACAGGTTTATATATCATTTTTAAGATAATATGGCGTATCAGAATTGTTGATATAGGAAATCTTCCTGATGATAGGACATTTATCTTGTGTCCTAACCATGGAAGTTACCTGGACGGTTTTATTATTGCAGGTTCCCTACCTTTATCCTTTAAGAAAGATATGTACTTTCTGGGCCAAAGGGCTTATTTTGAAGGTGCGATACTTAAGAGATTGACAAAACTTATAAGGGTAATTCCTATAGACCCGGCTACGAACCTTGTTAAGACTATGCAGACATATAGCTATCTTTTGGATAAGGGTAAAGCTGCCTGTATCTTTCCTGAAGGTACGAGGTCAATTGATGGTGAGGTTAAGGAATTCAAAAAAGGAGTGGGGATACTTGCTAAAGAATTACAAGTGCCGTTAGTCCCTGTTTATATAAGCGGTTCGTATGAATCCTGGCCCAGGACAAAAAGATTCCCTAAACCTCATGCAATTACGGTTGTTTTCGGGGAATCCTCTAACGTAGATGAACTTATTAAGATAGGCAGCAGGCTGGGAGCAGAGGATGAGTATGGGGCGGTGGTTTTAGGCATAAGGGAAAAGGTAATAGAATTGAAAAACAGGCTAAAAGAAAATAAAGGATAAAGACACAAAATATGACAAAACAGGAAAGAAGCTGGATACTTTACGATTGGGCAAATTCAGCATACTCTATCGCTATTACAGCAGCAATACTTCCTATTTATTTTAAGGATGTAGCAGCTAAAGGGATAGAACATTATCTTTCAACAGCATACTGGGGCTACGGAACTACCATAGCGACATTGATTGTTGCGGTACTTGCTCCTATCCTGGGTACGGTTGCTGATTATAAAAGCTACAAGAAGAGATTTTTACTCTTTTTCTTTGCTATAGGAGTTATATTTACCGGGTTGTTATCAGTTGTGACCGAAGGCGGCTGGATTCTCTGTCTCGTGTTGTACATTATATCCGCAATAGGTTTCTCAAGTGCGAATATCTTTTATGATTCGTTTCTTGTTGATGTTACTGATAAAAAGAGAATGAACTGGGTTTCGGCGAGCGGATATGCCTGGGGGTATTTGGGAAGCACCATCCCTTTTATAATAAGTATCGCTATAATCATCAAACCCGCGCTTATAGGTTTAACTTCATCTCTTGCGGCAACACGTCTCTCTTTTATTATCACCGCAGTCTGGTGGTTTCTATTCTCCCTGCCTCTTGCCAGGAATGTAAAGCAGGTTTATTACATAGAACCTTCAAGGCATCCTTTAAGGGATAGTTTTACACGCCTCATTCAAACGATTAAGGATATAAAAGATTATAAAAATGTCTTTATATTCTTACTCGCATATTTTCTCTATATTGATGGTGTAGATACAATAATCAGAATGGCTGCTATCTATGGCAGGGATATCGGTATCAGCGGAAATAACCTTTTAGTTATACTTCTGGTTGTACAGTTTATTGCTTTTCCCTTTGCCCTTCTTTACGGTAAGCTCGCGGAAAAGTTTTCAGCAAAAAGGATGCTATTAATCGGTATAGGTGTTTATATAATAATAACCATTTTTGCATATTCCTTAGAGACACTTACCCAATACTGGATTCTGGCTATACTGGTTGGTACCTCACAGGGCGGGATACAGGCCCTTAGCAGAGCTTTCTTCGGTAAGATAATCCCAAAGCATAAATCAGCAGAATTCTTCGGGTTTTATAACATATTCGGGAAGTTTGCAGCAATAATAGGCCCGTTTTTGGTAGCAATTTTCACACACATTACAGGAAGTTCAAGATTAGGTATTCTTAGCCTTATGTTGCTTTTCGTAGCGGGAGGGTTCCTGTTAATAAGGGTGCGGACTGTTGATAATTCATGGGCATGAAACTCAGCTTTAATAATACCTTTGTCAATTTATGCAGCCACTGTATAACTATCAAATGTCATATTTTCTATAATAATGTAGTGTAGTTTTCTGAAAATAGAGTAGCCAGATAATATATAATGTTAGACAAATAAAATTAATTAAAATTGGAGTCAAAAAATGACTTTTTGCACATCAATTCATTGCATGGATGGGAGGATCCAGGAACCTATCATAAAATATTTAAAAAAGAACTATAGCATAACCTATGTTGACACAATAACTGAACCGGGGCCATGCAAAATACTTGCTGAGAATGAAGACAAAATATCAGTTAATTCCATTATAGAAAGGACTAAAATATCAATAAATAGGCATGGTTCGAAACTCATTGCTATTTCTGGACATTATGATTGTGCAGGAAATCCTTGCGATGAAGAGATACAGAAAAAACAAATAAGAGAATCTGTTAAACATCTTAAAAACAACTATCCTGAAATAAAAATAATCGGGTTGTGGATTGATAATGAATGGAAAATAAATAATGTCTAACAACTCAATGCAGCGGACCTAAAACCGCCGCAAGTTTAAGCCGCCAGCGGTTTTAGGCCGCTGATTTCGGGCGTTATATAGTCATTGAGAAATATAAGAAATTGATATAAGTATCGAACTCCTGAAATGCGGAAGTCAGACCCCTGAAATTTTTTAACCGCCAATAAGGGTGGTTTTTTTATAAAAATACTTGCTAAGGAATCCAAAAGTATGATAGAATACTTTAGTTAAAGTACTATTTGATTATATTTAATATAACTATAATAGTTAAAAATTAATAAAACAAAAAAGGAGGTTGTATTAAAGATGGCTACTAAGGGGAAGCAAAAAGCAAAAAGCAGTAAGAAGTACGTTTATTCTTTCGGTGGTGGAAAAAGCGACGGGAACCAAAGCATGAAGAATCTGTTAGGTGGTAAGGGCGCTAACCTGGCAGAAATGGCAGGGCATCGGGAATTAAGGCTTCCGGTACCACCCGGTTTTACCATAACAACGGATATCTGCACCTATTATTACGATAATAAGAAAATTTATCCAAAGGATTTAGAGCGACAGCTAAAGACAGCTCTTGAAAAAGTTGAAAAAATAATGGGTAAAAAATTCGGGGATTCTTCGAATCCACTTCTTGTTTCAGTCCGTTCCGGTGCAAGAAAATCAATGCCTGGTATGATGGAGACTGTCCTAAATGTCGGCTTAACAAAGAAAACCATACCCGGCCTTATAAAGCAGGCAGGCGGTAATGAAAGATTTGTCTATGATGCTTACCGCAGGCTTATTACGATGTATTCTGATGTAGTTATGGAGAAAGCAGCAGGTATCGAGCCTGCAGAGGATATGGGTATCAGGAAACAGCTGGAAAAATTAATGAGCAAGAAGAAAAAGCAGAAAAAGGTAGAGAATGATACAGATCTTGATGCAGATGATCTTAAAAACTTATGTGAACAGTATAAGGCAAAGGTTAAGGAAGTGCTGGGGAAGAGTTTCCCTGATGATGCTATGAAACAGCTCTGGGGTGGTATTGGTGCTGTTTTTGGCTCATGGAACGGAAAGCGTGCCATAAGTTACCGCAGGATTGAGAACATCCCGGGTGAATGGGGAACTGCTGTTAATGTGCAGACTATGGTATTCGGTAATATGGGAGAAGGTAGTGCTACAGGTGTGGCTTTTACACGTGATCCAGGAAACGGTGATAATAAATTTTACGGGGAATACCTGATGAATGCGCAGGGAGAGGATGTAGTTGCGGGTATCCGTACTCCTGCACCTGTTAATAAAGCCAGTCAGAGTGACCATAATAAATATCTTGTTACCTTAGAAGCAGAGATGCCTGTTATATATAAAGAATTGTTCAACATTCAGAAAAGACTGGAAAAACACTACTATGATATGCAGGATATAGAATTTACCATAGAAAAAGGAAAGCTTTTCATGCTTCAGTGCCGTATAGGAAAGCGTAACGGTCCTGCTGCCGTAAAGATGGCTTTAGATATGGTAAGAGAGAAACTTATTTCCAAAGAAGAAGCTGTCATGCGTGTAACTCCGGAACAACTTGATGAGTTATTACATCCTATTGTTGACCCAGAAGCAGAAAAAGCACAAAAACCGCTTGCAAAAGGTTTACCGGCAGGTCCTGGTGGAGCTACTGGTAAAATTGTTTTCTCATCTGAAGATGCTGTCAAATGGGCTAAATCCGGTAAAAAGGTAATTCTTGTACGTGAAGAAACCAATCCTGAAGATGTTGAGGGTATGCGTGCTGCTGAAGCTATTTTAACTGCACGTGGCGGTATGACTTCCCATGCAGCTCTTGTGGCTCGTGGTTGGGGAAAATGCTGTGTTGTTGGATGTGGAGCATTAAATGTTAATTACAAAGCAAAGACATTAACAGTTGACGGTAAAACGCTTAAAGAGGGTGATTGGGTTACCTTAAATGGTACAAAAGGTAATGTTTTTGAAGGAAAGTTGCCTATGATTGATGCTTCAGAAGAGAATGCAATTTTGAATCAATTTCTTAAAATCTGTGATTCAGTCAGAAAGCTTAAGGTCAGAACTAATGCTGATACACCGGAGGACGCAGCAAGAGCCCGTTCCTTTGGAGCGGAAGGAATCGGTCTGTTCCGTACAGAGCATATGTTCTATGGCAAGAACAGTGAAAAGCCTTTGTTTAAACTTCGTAAAATGATTGTTTCCAAAAGCGTAGAAGAGAGAATAGCAGCGTTAGATGAATTATTCCCTTATGTGAAAAATGATATTAAGGCTACTCTTGAGGCTATGGAAGGTCTGCCTGTGACTGTAAGATTAATAGATCCACCTTTACATGAGTTTGTTCCTCATGAAGAAGAAAAGCTTAAAGAATTGGCAAAAAGTCTTAATATGGGTATGGAGGAATTATCCAAGAGAGCTTCGTTGCTTCGTGAATCTAATCCTATGATGGGACACCGCGGAGTGCGTCTTGGAATAACTTATCCAGAAATAACCGAGATGCAGGTACGAGCTATATTAGAAGCTGCTGCTGAATTGACAAAAGCCGGCAAGAAAGTTACCCCTGAGATTATGATACCGGTTTTAGGTTTAGTATCAGAACTTAAAAATCAGAAAGAGATTGTAGATAGAGTTTATAAAGAAGTTTTGAAAAAATATAATCTCAGAAAATTAAATTATATGGTAGGGACCATGATAGAGATTCCAAGGGCATGCTTAGTTAGCGGTAAGATTGCAGAAATAGCCGAGTTCTTTTCTTTCGGAACCAATGACCTTACTCAGATGAGTTTCGGGTTCTCACGTGATGATATGGGTGGTTTTTTACCGGATTATATGGATAAGAAAATTCTGCCGGCAGATCCTTTCCAGACTGTTGATCAGGAAGGTGTCGGTGAGTTGATTGAGATGGCTATAAACCGGGGGCGCAAGACAAAGAAAGACTTAAAAATAGGTATTTGCGGTGAGCATGGCGGCGAGGCAGAGAGCGTGAAATTCTGCCACAGGGTAGACATGAATTACGTAAGTTGTTCGCCGTTCAGAGTTCCTATTGCCCGTTTAGCTGCAGCTCAGGCCGTGGTTGAGGAAAAAAGTAAAAAGAAAAAATAAAAAAATAAAGGGGTCAGATGTACTTTAAGAAATTAGAATTATTAGGTTTTAAGTCTTTTGCCGACAAGGTAGATTTAAGGTTTGAATCCGGCATTACCGCTATTGTAGGACCTAATGGTTGCGGGAAGACCAACATTTCAGATGCTATAATGTGGGTTTTGGGAGAACAGAGTGCCAAGCAGCTGCGCGGTAGTAAAATGGGAGACATTATATTTAACGGTTCATCATCCCGTCAGCCTTTGAGTATGGCAGAAGTATCTTTAACTCTGGATAACTCCCAGAATGTTATTCCTGTGGATTATGGTGAAGTAACAATTACACGCAGGATGTTCCGTTCAGGGGAGACCCAGTATTTTATTAATAAAACACCTTGTCGGCTTAAAGACATAGCCGAACTCTTTATGGATACAGGAATAGGGACTGATGCTTATTCCATCATAGAAGAGTCCAAGATAGATCTGATATTAAGTTCAAAAAGTGAGGACCGGCGTTTCCTCTTTGAGGAAGCTGCCGGCATCATGAAATATAAGAGCAGGAAAAATGAAGCCCTTCATAAGTTGGAGAAGACAGAACAAAACCTGGTACGTTTAGGGGATATTTTGACAGAAATAAAATCAAGGGTCAGCTCTTTAGACTATCAGGTTAGAAAAGCACGCCAGTATCAGAAGTATAAACAGACGCTTAAGACAATAGAGATAGAACTCCTAAATGATCAATTGCGTGAGCTTACCAATAGTTTAGCTTTTACGGCAGAAGAGTTTAATGATGTCAGAGATGAAATAGAAAAATTAAATGTTTCAATTAACACGCAGGAAGCTGATGTTAGTAAAATAAAACTGGAACTGACGGAGCTTGATGAAAAGACGCTTGCTGTTGGGCAGGATCTTTCAAAAATTACAGGCGAACTAGAGAGAAAAGAAGAAAGAATATCCAATCTACAAGAGAAGAAAGAAACCCTTTCGATAGAGGAGTCTAAGTTAAAAGAAAAGATTAAACTGGATGAAGAAAAAACAGAAAGGGTAAAAGAGAGAAATATTGCGCTGGAAGAAGAAATAGAAGAATTAAATAGAGACATAACAACAGGAGAAGCCGCGTTAAAGGAGAAGGAAGGGGTATTAAAGACACAGAATAGGGAAATTGAGGGTATCAGTAAGAGTTTAGATTCAGTAAAGGATGCTACCTTTAATTTATTAAATGAAATATCCCACCGCAAGAACGAAGTAACCACGCTTTCTGTGACTCTCAAGAATATAAAGATGCAACAGGATAAATTAAAAGGGGAAGAAAGAAATCTTGAGTCGTTGACAGCTGATGTTGAAGGTAGAATCGAAAGCGCGCGAGATAATATAAGCACGCAAGAAGAACAGTTACGCAATGAACTCCAAAGTAAGAAACTGCTTAAGAGAGAAATAGAAGAAAAAGAAAAATCACATTATAACCTCAACGAGGAATTTGAAAACATAAAGCAAGAATTTAATATTAAATCTTCCCGATATGAATTCTTGCAAAAACTACAGGCAAATTTTGAAGGTTATGATGCCGGAGTAAAAGAGATCTTAAACAGTAACTTTACCGGTATTCATGCAACTGTAGCATCTATAGTTGATGTAAAAGCTGAATATGAAGTTGCTATTGAGGAAGTCCTTGGAAATAAACTTCAATATATAATTGCTCAAGATATAAACTCGGCCAGGAATGCTATAAGGTATCTTAAGGAAGAAAATAAAGGTCGGGTTAATTTTTTGGTGCTTGATAATTTCATCAACTATAAGGTGCAGAATAGATTAAATATAGAAAATGAAAAAATAATTGCTAAAGGTATTGATTTAGTATCATTTAATCCTAAATACAGAGCTGTTATGGACTATTTATTAGGGGATGTTTTAGTAGTAGATAATCTTGAGGCGGCTTTAGAAATAAGTAAAGATTCTGATTTTAATGGTAGGACAGTAACATTAAAAGGTGAATTACTGGAATATATATCAGGAACTACTACCCTCTTAAGAGGGGGGAGCAGGATAGGGGAGAGCGGTTTTTTAGGAAGGAAAAGAGAGATTAGAGAATTAAAAGAATTTCTACCCGGTATTTCTGAAAATATAAACAGATTGAAAACAGACAGGGAGGGTTTAGAGCAGAACTTAAAAGCTAAAAAGCTTGAGCTTGAAAAGATAAACTTAAGCATTCAAAAACTTGAGGTAATCCTGGATAATTCGCGTGAAAGTCATAAGGAATTACAGAATGAAATAGAAAAAATAAGAAAGCAGGCGGAGACATTATCAATAGAACAGATACAGTGGCACAAGGAGCACGAAGAGACGAACACGGCTTTAGCTGATGTCAATAATTTACTTGTGGAACTAGAAAAAAACAACTCCGAAAATCAAGACAATATAAACAGATTAGAAAAAGAACTACATGATAAATCTAACTTAAATATATCCTTAAATGAGACAATAACAACAATCAAAGTAAATCTGGCTCAAAAGGGACAGAAAAGAGAAAGCCTCCTTTATGAGATTAAAAGGGCAAAAGAAGAACTGAACGAGGTTATTAACTCTTTAGAAGATGAAAAGAGAGATATCTCTTCTATTGACCAAAAAGTTGTTGAATTAGGGAATATAAAAACAGAAGAGGATTCATACATAGAAAGATTAATCAGCGAGAAAGACCATACCGAAAAACTAGTCAATGAAGCCAGAGAAAACCGTCAACAGCTTATGGACTCATTAAATGAGAAAGAGAGTTCTGTTAAGGCGCAAAGGAGCCAGATAGAAGCTCGTAAGGCGGCTTTTCACCAGAAAGAATTAAAAAATACCCAGATTAATACACATATAGAAGATATAAAGAAAAGG
>DAOVJB010000100.1 GCA_030673425.1 Elusimicrobiota bacterium
AGGAATACAATTAGAAATTAAGGAAAAAAGATAAATATGTTTGGACAGATATTATTAGTAAGTTTTATCGGTGGGGTTATAAGTCTTGACGTTATGACTATATGGCAGGTAATGATTTCCCGTCCTTTAGTGACCGCTCCTATTATTGGCTGGCTTTGCGGTGATATGTGGGTTGGGCTGGTTATCGGTATTATTTTGGAGTTAATCTGGATTAACATTCTGCCTCTGGGGGCGGTGATACCACCGGATGTGTCGGCTGCCGCAATAATGGCGACCGCGCAAGCCATTCTTGTAAAGCAGTTGCTTCCTTATCAGAATTCAGATGTAATCATTATGTTGGCAGTGATGTGTGCAGTTCCAATGGGAGGGCTTTTTAAGAGGGTGGATGTAGGCCTGAGGTGGTTTAACAGGAACTTTGCCTATTGGGTGGACAAGTATGCTGATGAAGGCAATATTACAGGGATAGAATTTGTAACTCGTTTAAGTATAGTTACCGTATTTATAAAAACCTTTGTTTTTTATATTATAGGAATTTGGTTGGGTGTACATTTAATTTCAGAGATTACACCTTTGTTACCTTTGAGCGTAAGAGAAGGTTTACGCTTATCCAGGACATTATTACCGGCATTGGGTTTTGCGGCTGTTTTAGATATATTTGGAACAAAAAAATAAGAGAGAGAATATGAAACTCACCAAGTTAGACCTATTTAAGGCAATGTATCGCTCTTTATATCTACATGCGGTATGGAATTTTGAACGCATGCAGAATGTCGGGTTTCTTTATGCTCTTATTCCGGTGATCAAAAGATTATATCCTGAAAAAGATAAGCGTATACAGGCGTTAAAAAGACATCTTGAATTCTTCAATACACATCCTTACATGGCTTCTCCGTTAATAGGAGTTATAGCTTCGATGGAAGAGAAAATGGCCAGGGGGGAAGGTGTAAGAGAAGAGGATATTATTGCGGTTAAATCAACTATGGCCGGGCCTCTTGCTGCCATGGGAGACTCGCTCTTCTGGGCTGCCCTCAGACCTTTTGCGGCATTAGTGGGTGTTACTATAATGCTCTGGGGAGAGGGGAATAATAAGTTATTCGGACCTATTTTTTTCTTGCTGTTTTATAACAGCTTTCATTTTTATGTAAGGTTTGTGGGGTTTTGGAAAGGGTATAAATTAGAAACAAAGGTTATAGAAACAATAAGAAAAATAGACTGCCAGGGGATTATTGAAGTCACGAACTTTTTGGGTTTAATTGTGCTGGGTAGTGTGGTAATATTTTTTGCTTATCAGTTTACACCCTTGAAGAGTGCTTTCTTTTTCGGACTTATTATAATTTTACTGGCAGCAATGAAGAAGAAAATCTCTACCACCATACTTTTATACGCTATTGTATTAGCGGGATTTCTCGGTGCTCATATCGGAATAAGGTAACCTGTAACTGAAAGTGAGAATAAATGGGAGACACTGTGTTACAAAAAACATTCATAATCAAGAATAAATTAGGCTTACATGCTCGTCCTGCGGCACTTTTCGTTCAGACCAGCAATAAGTTTAAGGCTCATGTTACGGTGACTAAAAACGGGGAGGAAGTCAACGGGAAGAGTATAATGGGACTTATGATGTTAGCTGCTGAGCAGGGGAGTAAAATAATAGTGAAGGTCGAGGGAGAGGATGCTAAGGAGTTATTAGCTAGATTAGAAGAACTGATTATTAAGAAATTTGATGAGGAATAGGAGTAGAACAATGTATAAAGGAATAGCTGCTTCACGGGGTATTGCTATAGGAAAAGCTTTTGTTTTGGACCAAGAAGATTTCCCTATAAAAAAGCGGGAGATTACAGCTGAAGAAGTAGAAAAAGAGATTGTCCGTTTCAGGGAAGCGCTCAAACATACAGCAGAAGATCTGTTGCATATGAAGGAAAAGGTGTCACATAAACTGGGTATGAAGCATGCCCGGATTTTTGATGCGTATTTGTTGGTTTTAGAGGATCCTGTATTTGTAGAAGAAACTATAGAGAATATAAAGAAGAATCACCTGAATGTTGAGTATGTTTTTAATCAGGTTTTAGGAAAGATAGTCCATGTTTTTAAGGCTATAGATGATGAATATTTAAAGGAACGAAGTAAGGATATCCAGGATTTAGGCAAAAGGGTTTTAAGATACTTAGTTGGAGAGGAAAAAGAGACACTTGCCCACCTAAATGAGAAGGTGATTGTTGTAGCAAGTGACCTTACTCCCTCTGATACAGTAGCAATGCGTGAGGAAAATGTGCTGGGATTTGCTACTGACCGCGGAGGGAAAACATCTCATACAACTATTATGGCGCAGTCCCTGGAAATACCGGCAGTAGTAGGTCTTAAGAATCTCACGCAAAGGGTATCAGCAGGGGATGTGGTTATTGTAGACGGTACCCAGGGATTGGTAATAATTAATCCTGATGAAACCATCCTAGAACACTATTATGACGAACAGAAAAAATTGAAGAAAGAAGAAAAGGAACTGAAAAAACTGAGTTCCCTGGAAGCTAAAACACTTGATGGGTATCAGTTTAACTTAATGGCCAATATTGAGGTTCCCGAAGAAACAGATTCCGTTATTAAACACGGAGCTGATGGTATAGGACTGTATCGAACGGAGTTCTTATATATGAACCGTTCCGATATGCCTACTGAGGAAGAACAGTGGCATGCTTACAAAAAAGTAGCGAAGGCTGTGTATCCTAAACCAGTAATAATAAGAACAATAGATCTTGGAGGAGATAAATTCCTCTCATCAGAAGGAACTCCTCAGGAGATTAACCCATTCTTAGGATTAAGAGCAATCAGGTTATGTTTGAAGCATCCTGATATTTTCAAGGTTCAGCTCAGGGCAATTTTGAGAGCCAGTGTTCTTGGTAATATTAAGATAATGTATCCTATGGTCTCAGGGGTAGAAGAACTACAGAAGGCGAATAATATATTGAAGGACGTAAAGGATGATTTAACAGGGGAAAACATTCCATTTGATGAAAATATACAGGTTGGTGCTATGATAGAGATCCCTTCTGCAGCTATGACAGCGGAGATTTTAGCTAAAGAAGCAGATTTCTTAAGTATAGGAACTAATGACCTGATTCAATATACCATGGCTGTTGATAGAGTAAATGAAAGTGTTGCTTATTTATATGAACCTCTTCATCCCGCAGTTCTTAACCTTATAAAACGGGTGATAGATGCCGGACATAAAGAAAACAAGTTAGTGAGTGTATGCGGTGAAATGGCAGGTGATCCTTTGATAACGTTAATTTTTATAGGTTTAGGCTTGGATGCCTTCAGTATGGGGCCCACGGCTATTCCCAAGATAAAAAAGATTATACGTTCGGTCACTAAAAGTGAAGCAATAGAACTGACTCAAAAGATTTTCAATCAAACCAATACAACTGCAATTAAGAGGTTAATAAAACATATAAATATAGAAGAGTAGATAAAAAATAAGAAAACGGAGAGCAAATAATAATGGAGCAAAAACTGAATAACTTAAAAGTTTTAGAAACAATTGATCCAGCAGGTATGCTTAAACTGCAGGTTGATTTTTATAAGCAATGCGAGAAGGCTAAACAGATAGCTGAGAAGTTTGAAGTCTCTTCTGATTATAAAGGCGTAAAGAAGGTAGTAGTTACCGGAATGGGAGGTTCAGCTGTAGGGGGAGATTTATTGATGGTATATCTAAGGAAAAGCCTGAGATTACCTTTTAAGGTGAACCGTGATTATGACCTGCCGGCATTTGTGGATGAGGAGACCCTGGTTATTACTGCCAGTTACTCAGGAAATACGGAGGAGACCTTGAGTGCCTATAATGAGGCTTTAAAAGCCAAGGCAAAGGTTATCGGTATTACTACAGGTGGAAAGATGAAAGAGCTCTGTGATGAGAATAAAACCCCTTGTTTAATTATCCCTTCGGGTTTACCCCCAAGGGCAAGTCTTGGGTATATGTTTTTCCCTATGCTTGTGATATTAACTAAAATAGGTATTATTGATAACCAGGATGACGCGATAGCAGAAACAATAAACCTTCTTAAAGATTTAAGCATAGAGATGTGCCCTGAGTGTGAAACATCCAAGAACCATGCTAAGCAATTAGCTTTATGGCTATATAAGAATATGCCTGTAATATATGGCTCAAGTGAGCAGACGGGACTGGTCGCTTTACGCTGGAGAAACCAGTTCAATGAGAATAGTAAGACTTTTGCTATATCCAACATCTTACCTGAATTGAACCATAATGAACTTGTCGGCTGGGAAACCCTTGTTGATATTACGAAGAGTTTTCATGTAATGATCCTGGGAGATAAAGATGATCATCCGAGGGTTAAGAAAAGAATAGAAATAACTAAAGACATTATAAGAGAAAGAGTCGGGGCTATTGAGGAGATTAATTCAAGAGGTAATTCATTATTAGCTCGCCTTTTTTCCCTTATCAGTCTGGGTGATTTTGTAAGTACGTATCTTGCCATTCTTTATGATGTTGATCCCACCCCGGTTAAAGTAATTGACTACTTAAAAACCGAATTAGCCAAAGATTAAAAATGTCTACTAAGAGAATTCGTAATTTTTCCATAATAGCGCATATTGACCACGGTAAATCAACTCTTGCTGATAGGCTCCTTGAATATACCGGTGTTCTAACCAAGCGTGAGCTAAAGGAACAGATATTAGACAGGATGGACTTGGAAAGAGAACGCGGTATAACGATTAAAGCCAAGGCAGTGAGATTGAACTATAAAGCCGATGATGGTAAAGATTATATACTTAATTTAATCGATACGCCGGGTCATGTTGATTTTAATTATGAGGTTTCAAGAAGTCTTGCTGCATGTGAGGGAACTTTATTATTGGTAGATGCCTCTCAAGGAGTGGAGGCACAAACATTAGCCAATGCTGATTTAGCTAAAGAAGGTAAGCTGACTATTATTCCTGTGGTTAATAAAATAGATCTTTCTATTGCCAATCCCGAAGAGGTAAAATCGCAGATAAAAAATATTCTCGCATTGAACGAAGAGGACGTGATTTTAACAAGTGCTAAAGAGGGAATAGGCACAAAGGATATTTTAGAAGCGATTGTTAAAAGGATTCCTGCTCCCAAGGGTAAAAGTGATGCTCCTTTGTCCTGTTTGGTCTTTGATTCTGTTTTTGACTCCTATAGAGGCGTAATTATCTATGTTAGAGTTGTAGACGGACTTATTAAACCCGGCATGAAAATTAAATTTATGTCCAGCGGAACCATATATGAGGTTTTAGAAACAGGGGTTTTTCATTTA
>DAOVJB010000179.1 GCA_030673425.1 Elusimicrobiota bacterium
CTCCTTCAGCTAAAGCTCCTGCATCTTTCGGAGGTATTAATAATCCGTTTTTATTATTAAGCACCATCTCCGGATTACCACCTATGTTTGTAGCAACTACAGGCTTTGCCATAGCCAGTGATTCGCGAATAGTACCTGCAAATCCTTCCTGTAACGAGGTATTCACCGTTAAATCAGTTACTGCCAAAATTTCCGGCACATCCCTGCGAAACCCTGCTAATATCGTATTTTGACTAATGCCTAATTTAACAACCAGATTTTTCAACTCTTCTTTATCAGTATCTCTGCCCGCAAGTATAAATTTTGTCTTAGGTATCTGCTTTAGTATTAAAGGGATAGCTTCCAGGAAAAAGGTATGCCCTTTATAATAAGAAAAGTTACCAATAAGTCCTACAACACTAAAATCATCAGGGATATTGAATTCCTCTTTTATCTTACCGGGGTTAATCTTGGAATTAAACCTCGCCAGATCGGTACTGCTATAGATAACCTCAATCCTCTTGTGTGCAATTCCGTATTCTACAAGAATAGTCTTTACACCTTTGCTGACAGCAATTATTTTATCTATTCTCTTACTTTTATATTTAATTTGACTAAAAACACTTTTGCGTATAGAGAAAACAACTCTTCTGGTAAATAGAAAAACAGGCACTTTACTTAGAACACTTGCAGCTAACCCTAAAGAGTGTGCCTTGGGATGATGGGCATGGACGATATCAATCTTATGTTTTTCTATTATTCTCTTTAGTTCCAAAATAGCGAAAACATCATACTCCTGCCGCATTTTAACAGTTGCAACAGGAATTCGCTCGTCAATGGCTCTTTTTTTTATCTCACTATCATTCCAACAAGCCAGGATTACATCATGACCTTTTTCCTTTAATCCTCGAGATAAGAATAATGCCTGCTGTGCCCCTCCTGACCACCCCTTAGCATCAGTAATCTCTAAAATACGCATTAAAGTCTCGTCCGTCCCTTCTTAATATTAAATGCAAAATCAACTATATTTTCATCACCACGGATTAGGAGACGGTTTAGATTAAACATATCTTTTACGGGAATAGATACTTTTCCCTGCTTAATACCACATGCAATTCTATAACCTGCTTCTTTCAAAACACCTTTAATTTTTTTATCATTTGTTCCCGCCCCGTAAGGATAAGCAAAACTGACAACAGGCCAGTGTAATTTATCTTCCAATATTTTTTTGCTTTGGTTTATCTCGTGATTTAACCTCTTGGGTTGGTCTTTACAATATTCTAAATTAGCATGGGTTAAAGTATGCGACCCAAAATCTATTCCGTATTCAAGCATCTCGAGAATCTCATTCCAGTTAAGCATTGGCTGGGAAGATTCCACTGAAGAGTCTTCCCATTCGCTTTTTCCCCCTATATAAGCAACATTTAAGAAAATCGTTGCCTTCAGGTTATATTTCTTAAAAATCGGTAAGGCTTCAGTATAGTTGTTCTTATATCCATCATCAAAAGTTATAACAACTGTTTTAGAAGGGAGTCTCTTTTTATCAAGTAAATTATCAAATAACTCTTTAAGTGTTATGACATTATATTTATGCTGGGTTAAATAAGCCATCTGTTTATCAAATTTTTTTGGCTCTACCCATAGTTTCTTAAGAGAGACCCCTCTGGGAGCAAAACCAATTTTATGATACATCAATATAGCTATCCCCTGTTCACTCTTCCTCCACCAGTTCCACCTGCATGACAAAGCAATTAACACTAAAATAACTACAACTCCAAGTAAATAATACATAAAACCTCCTTCTAAAACATAAATTTTACCAGACAATTAGTCTTCTCTTCTAAAAAGTCATATTCTAAATTAATCATACCATATGTAACCCATATACAAGAAAGCTTGACCGGCTCACGTAAGGATTCATCTTCATCTTTATAAGCCCTGTAAATACCTTTAAGATTGAATATATCATGCAACGATTCATCCCATGTGGTCTTAATCCTGAAATCCTTGGAAAAAATTACTCTCCCAACAGCCAATTCTACTGTTCTTTTTAGTCTGTCATATCCACTTAATACAGAATAGATAAAATCAACCGCTTCTATCTCAAAAAATCTCTTATAAGGACGGTATATACTTATAAAAACAGGTCTGGTTTTACCTTCTTTTATCGCCTTTTTAATTCCTTCAGCCGTTTTTTCTTCTACCTCAACAATAGTATATCCCAGCCAGGCAGTTCCCTGACTCATATGAGTATTGCTTGTAACAAATTTTGCTTTATTTTTAATCTTTGGACTATCTTCAAATTTAAGGTTTCTGTAAAAATCATACGGCAGGAAATCCGAACCGTTTCCTACCTCTATAGCATCAAAATCCAGGTTTTCAGTTAATTTAATGCCTAATTCTTCATTACCTCCCGGATGCATTGCAAAAGCAAGACCACCCTGAGCATGAATTTCTCTTATTGTTTCCTCACTTGTCATACCCCGCTCAATATATGAATGAATAAATAAAGCCCCTATATGACCACCTTCTGCTGTAGAAACCTCTTCACCAGGAATAACTATAAAATCAGGACTGATATCCCCTTTTTCTTTTAAATCCTCTAAAATCTCAGATAGTTCTTTTACCGCATTTAAATGATTATGATCAGTTACAGCGATTGCCCCTAAACCCTTTTCATCTGCTTTTTTTAGCAGTGCTTCAATATCACTTGCTGAATCATAAGAATAGATAGTATGCAAATGAAAATCAATAGCTATTTCATTATTTAAAACAACCGCTTTTTCTCTATTTATATAATATAACGGTACATCAGCACCTAATTCCTTTTCTAAATACCAGCGTTTTGACAGAAACATTTCCGGAGCTTTAACAGGTCTAGCAAAACCGAAAAGATTAAGAAGCCCTATCTCAGCAGCCTTAATAGCTACAAGCTCCCTGTCATCAATCATATCCTCAA
>DAOVJB010000083.1 GCA_030673425.1 Elusimicrobiota bacterium
CTCACATCCATTCTGAACTCATCATCAGGCTTTGTTCTTCTCCAATCAGTGCTTCCCGGCATCAAATTCGCTCTTACAGTAATCCACTTCCCTGGCTTCAAGCGCAGAGGTCGTCTCATCTCTGTCCATTTCCAATCTTCTCCAACAGTAATAATAATCTTTCCCATAAGCCCTACAGGAGTATCTTCAGGCACATAAATATCTACTGCAACCTCACTGTAATCAGTCCAGTCAAAATATTCTACATACTCTAAATAAGCAGCTGTCCATTTCTTACCAGGAAAGTCTGCCTTGACTTCTAATGAGCTTTTGCCATTACTTGCATATTTCTTAGTGATTACCGTTTCTTCAGCCACATGGTCTGCTTTCTCCCATGCCCAATCAGGAACCTCCCAGCCTTCTTTACTCTTTTCAAAACTGAAAAGAATTTCTTCATGTCGTTCTATTTCAGCTTCTTCTTTTGCAGGTGCTTTTTCTTCTGCCACAGGCTCTTCTTTTATGACCCTCTTCTTTTTTCGAGCTGCAAAACTCGGACTGGCTACTGACACAGCTAAAACTAATGCTAAAAACATTACAATCATTCTTCTCAATTTATACATATTTCATCTCTCCTTTCTTTTAACCAATATCTACATGAAAATTTATTGTTCTCACCTCCAGATCACTTAATTTATTCATTTAAATCTTCATACCACTCACTTAATATTCCTTCTACTATTTTACCACCTAAATGAAAACCGTATTTCTCTGTTCTTTGTGTAGGCAAATAATCCCACCAGTATATTCCCTTAAACCATGGCTTTTCAGTAAGAACAGCTAATGCCGAATCTAAACAATCTGCCTGTTCGTCCTGGTCTTCTCGGTGAGAACAGGTTAACCACGGCTCAACATTACATCCGTCCACGTTAGCATAACCCAATTCAGTAAAAATCACTGGCTGTTCATAATCATTACTTTTCAAAAAGTCTTCAATTTCGCTAGTATAATACTCCCAGGCTTTATCTAATTCCTCTATAGTAGCATTCTCGTTTTCAGTTAAAGGAAAATAGGCATCTATCCCGATAAAATCCAACTCGTCCCAGAAAGGAACATCCTGGTATCTATCCCAGTTGGCTGCATAAATCAATTGTCCCTTATATACCTTTCTTATCTCGAAAATAATTGTCCGCCAGATATCTTCCCATTCTTCGGTTGTGGTTTCGCCTAATTCTGTTCCTATACAAAAAAGTTCCACATTGTATTCTTCGGCTAATCTTGCGTAATGAATGATGAATCCTGTATAAGTGATAAACCAATCTACCGAAGGAATGATATAGTACCGGGGAGCCTCGGTGTAAAGGTCTACATGAGGTTTTAACATTACCTTCAGTCCTGTTTTATGAGCATAGTTAATAGCATGCCCTACAGCTTCATCCATAGGGGTACTGCCTGTTATTGTATCCCTGGCAATTTCTGTAGAATCTATATCATCCTGAAACCATGTAATAGGAATAGATATGAACTTAGCATTAACGTTATCAAATAAATGTTTAATTGATTCGTCAGATTTTTTAGTTGCTATCTCAGTCTCATGCCATGAAGGGAAGTTAATTCCTGTCTGGAATTCTTTCTCACCAATACGCCCAAGCCCGGGAAGAGGATCTTCTTTCTCCGGAGTTACACTGAAGTCACCTGCTAAAATTTCAGCCGTAGTAACAGGAAAATCCGAATATGTCTGCTTTAATGTCTTATCAGTTTGATTTAACCCCTTCTGTCCAAACATCAAAAATTCCCATATGCTGAATCCCCAGAGAGGGTTAACCCTTTTAAGCCCGACCATTTTAACATAACGTGTCTTTACAGGTTCAAATTCAATTATATCCACATTACCGTTCTGCTCTTTCATTAATGCTACTTGTTTCCATTTTTTAGCATTATCAGAGATCAAAATTTCATATTCAGTAGCAAAAGCCCTTTCCCATAGTATGGCAATTGTACTTATTGTCTTCTTTTTCCCAAAATCAAAATAAATCCATTCATTATCTAAATATTTAGGAGACCACCTAGTTCCAAGGTCACCGTCAGCAGGTGCCATAGCATCTTCCGGTGGTGCCCAGCCTTCAGTATCATCAAAAGAAGAAGCAACTGCAGACTTAACCTTTAGATAAACTAAATCTTCAGCATCAGCAGCAAAAACTGCGTCAGCAAAATTCATAGCTGTAAAAACAATTATCAATCCAAGCAATAAATATTTTTTCATTTGTCTGTTTTCCTCTCTCCTCCTTAAGTTTAAATTTAAATACCTTTTATAAATAAGCAGTTTTTCTAAGTATACAACTTTTTACTTATTCTGTCAAGGGACTTAAAATGTCTTATTCTATTGCTAACAACTTATTCAGAAGTCAAAACCACGAACTCGACTCTCCTGTTAAGACTACGTCCTTCTTCGGCTTTATTATCAGCAACAGGTCTTGTTTCACCATACCCGACATAACTTATTCTGTCAGAATCCACTCCCTGGCCTGATAAATATAAAGCTACGTTGTATGACCTCTGTTCTGACAGTTTTAAGTTATACTCTTCACTCCCTACGCTATCAGTATGTCCTTCTATCCGGATATTATAGTCCGAGAAGGTGTTGAGAATCTCCACCACTTGGTTCAATTTAGTCTTTTCAATACCTTTTATTTCAAACTTACCAAAAGGAAAATTAATATGTAAGGTAATAATTACATCTTTGCCTTCCTCTTTAACCTGTAATTTTGCCTTTAGTGCTTCGGCAATTAAAGCCTGTCTTTCTTCCTCGGCTTTCTTTCGTGCAAGAGCAGCTGCTTCTTCTGCTTTGCGTCTAGCAACTTCCTCAGATTCACGTGCTTTCCTGGCTGCTTCTTCCGCCTCCTGAGCTTTCTTTCTTGCTTCTTCTGCTTCTCTCTTAGCCCTTTGGGCCTCGGCTAAAGCTCTTGCTTTTTCCTCTCGCTCTCTCCTTTTACGTTCTTCCTCAGCTAATCTTTCTTTTTTCTCTTGCTCCTTTGTAGCTTTTGTTTTGCCAAATTTAGCTAAAAAAGAAAGCCGGTGGGTACCATAAGTACTTTTAACCTCTAACGGCCAGATAAATGAATAATCAAACTGCAGGCCAAAAGTCTTGTTAACTTCCGGACTAAGTCCTATTCCCATTGCCACTTCCTTTAGATTCCCACCTAATCGTAAAGCAAAGGTTTTATTTGCCATCCAGTTTTCTAATCCTAAATGAAAATTGAGGTCCTCTGGTAAATAAGAGATGTCAAAACCTACCTGTGTTTTATCTGAAAATTTTAATCCTAAACCAATCTTTGCTTCTCTGGGCAATGGCTCTTTCTGCCCGAGTCCAACATCAGGATTATTCAAGTTCATTGCAGCAAACCCAACAGAAAAATTATCGACAGGTGTTATTTGTATACCTGCATCCACGCTAAAAGCATATTTACTTGAACCATGCTCTGTAAATACCGGGTCCCCCTCAGCATAAGAATCCAGAGTATACTTAAATCCCAGATATTTTAGATTTATCCCGAAAGCCATCTCTTCCATCCATTCTTTAGATGAGAATAATTTATTGGCATATGATAGGACAAAGCTGTCTTCTCTGTATTGGCTTGTTGAAGTAAAATTAGCCCAGTTAATTCCTAATGTCCCGGCTCTTCCAAAAGGATGAACAAAACCAAAATAATTAAGGCCTAGATTTACATCATCCAGGCCTGAAAAAAGTTTAGCATACATAAAATTAAGTTCAGAACGTTCTAATTTAGATATTCCTGCCGGATTCCATAAAACACTATTAGAATCATCAGCCAGCGCAGAGAATGCTCCACCCATCCCTGTAGGTCTAGCACCCCAGCCCACATCCTCGAATGACGCCGAAGATATGTCAGGATAAATCATAATACTTAGAACTAACATAAATATTGCAGTCAGTAAGGTCTTTCTCATAGAACACTTCCCTTATTTATTACATATCCGTTATATAACGAGATTTATCGTTGTTTATCTTTTTCTTGTATAGCATAATTTTTTAACCTTGTCAATAATAAAACATAAAAAGCCGACTTGCCTGTACCTCTCCGGCAACCCGGCCTCCCGACCTTGCGTCGGGACCGTGGTTTTGCGTCCCCCGACTTTCGTCGGGGTTTGCCCTTCGGAATCACTCTGTGTAACTACTATAATGTATATGTATACTGTTAGATATATTTATTCAACTGTTACATCATCTATATAGAAGGTTGTAGTTGTAATTCCTTCTCCGTTCCCAAGATGAACACCTATTTCTTTTATATCATCAAGGTGTTCTATCGTTAGGCCTTTAATATCATCATGCCTGGCATTACTAAAATCTATGCTTACTTCATTCCATATGCCAGGAATTATTTCTATTCGCTTATCACTTTCATACCAATACCAGGCACCGGTTTTCATATAAACCGTAGCCTCAATATCCCTGATAATATCACTGTCTGCAGAGGCAGGAATATACATGTAAATAGTCAGTTTGCTCATGTGAGTAAAGTCTAATCCTGAAGGACGCGCATAAATAGCATCATTAAGACAATCCCAGGTAGTATCCAGTTTAGTCATGTCAAAAGGAACCGCCAGAGATTTTGCACCATTATAAGCATAATCAGTTGAAATATCTGGAATTCCAAAGCAATCACCAAAATCTTCTGTAGTATCATTTATCCAACCTGGATTACTTATATCTTCAAAATCATATAAAACAGAACCAGTTCCTCCGCCACCACTTTGAGTAGTAAAAGTATTATCACCACTTATTCCTTGATTATTATTAGGATCTGTACTTATAACCCTGTAATGATACTCCGTTGCATCTTCTAATCCCGTTAAGTTCACGCTGTGACTAACAATATAAGATGAATTTTTAGTAGAGTAAGTACCATATCCTATAGATGTGCCGTACTCTACCAGAGAATCAGCATCTGTACTGGTGGTCCAGGTAATCGTTGCGCCTGATTCAGTTATACCACTGGAAGCCACATTGGAAATTACCGGTCCACCACCGCCAGAAGTTGTAGTAAATGTATTATCGCCACTTGTTCCTTCATTATCACTTGCATCTTTACTCTTCACCCTATAATGATAGACTGTCCCTTCTGTTAATCCAGTTAAGTTTACACTGTGACTGGTGGTTAAGGTAGTATCTAAAGTAGTAGTTGTTCCATAGTTTGCAGTGATGCCATATTCTACCTGGGAAGTGGACGCTACATCAGTGGTCCAGGTGATTGTTGTTGTGGTATTAGTAATGTTAATAGCGGTAACATTAGAAATTACAGGTGGTGGATTACCACCGCCAGAAGTTGTAAATGTAAAATTACCACTTACCACTTGATTATTATTACTATCTGTACTAATAACCCTGTAATGATACTCCGTTGCATCTTCTAATCCCGTTAAGTTCACGCTGTGACTGACAATATAAGTTGAATCTCTAGTAGAGTAAGTACCATATCCTATAGATGTGCCGTACTCTACCAGAGAATCAGCATCTGTACTGGTAGTCCAGGCAATCGTGGCACTTGATTCAGTAATGCTACCGGATGATACATTAGAAATCTCCGGCAATGCTGATGTCCCACTAATACCTGTAATTCTTGATTTCTTACTACAACTTACCAGTCCTAAAACAAAAACTAACAAAATCATAATACTCGTCAATCTAATATTTCTCTTTAACATAACATATCACTCCATTTCTTAAGGTTTCCCCTATTTATTCTGCAATAACATCATCTATATAGAAGGTTGTTGTTGCTGTTCCGTTTCCGTTTCCAATATGAACTCCTATTTCCTTAACATCATCAAGATCTTGTATAACCAGGTTTGTAACAGTATCCTCATGTTTGGCATTACTAAAATCTAAAGTCACCTCGGTCCATGTACCAGGAGTTATTGTTTTAAGTGCAACACTTTCATACCAATAATAGTCAGCACCGGTTTTTAC
>DAOVJB010000071.1 GCA_030673425.1 Elusimicrobiota bacterium
AATATTAAATCCTGTCCCCCGCCATGGATATCAAGAGTCTTGGTTTTCAACTTCTTTAAGCTCATTGTAGAGCATTCTATATGCCAACCAGGCCGTCCTTCACCCCATGGGCTTTTCCAGCTCGGTTCACCGGCTTTAGCTTTTTTCCAGAGAGCAAAATCAAGAGGATCTTTTTTGTTCTCATCCACTTCCACCCGAGCTCCGCTTCTCATATCATCAACATTACGGCCAGATAATTTCCCATACTTCTTAAATTTTCTAACCGAGAAATAAACATCCCCGTCTACTTCATACGCAAAACCTTTTTTTATTAACTCTTCAATCACTTCTTGCATATCTTTTATAGTTTCAGTAGCCTTAATAAATTTAGTAGGTCTTTTTACATTTAATCCATCCATTAATTTTACATATTCATCAAAATATTTCTTTGCCAATTCTTTGCATTTTTCCTTAATAGGTTTTGAACTATTGTTATCCTCCTGTGCACGATTTATAATCTTATCATCAATATCTGTAACATTCTGTATATAATTAACCTTAAATCCTTTATATTCTAGATACCTTCTTACTATATCAAACGTTACATAACAGCGTGCATGACCTAAATGGGTATCATCATAAGGGGTGATACCGCAAACATACATTTTAACAGGCTCTTCTTGAGGATGCTTAAATTCTTCTTTTTTTCTTAATAATGTATTATAAATAAAAATAGGGCTTTTCGCCATATTGAACCCCTAATAATTCGTGACCCGTCATTCGAAATCCAAAACGAGTCACGAGTCACGGGTTTACTTTGCCCGCCACTCTTTTAAGTGCTTTTCCAGTTCATCAATTTCATGCTGTAAATTTTCCAATCGCTCGGTAAGAGGATCCGGTAGACTTGTATGGTCAAGATTAATCCCGGGCTTTTTTGCTCCTTTAATTCTTGTTATTCTGCCGGGTATACCTATCACGGTAGAATCAGACGGGACATTTCTTATTACAACTGCATTGGCTCCAACTAATACATTATCACCAATACTAATATTACCTAAAACCTTGGCACCTGCACCAATTACTACGTTATTTCCCAAGGTAGGATGACGCTTTCCTTTTTCTTTTCCGGTTCCTCCTAAAGTAACCCCCTGAAAAAGTGTAACATTGTCACCGATAACGGAGTTCTCCCCTATTACTACCCCCATACCGTGGTCAATGAAAAATCCCTTGCCAATCGTTGCACCCGGATGAATCTCTATGCCTGTAAATATACGTATTACCTGAGAAATAAGACGGGCTATAAAAGGTATATTAAGCTTATTACGCAAAAAATGTGCTATCCTATGACTCAAAATTGCATATAACCCAGCATATGTCAAAACCTCAAAGATATTCCTGGCTGCAGGATCTCTCTCAAAAACTGCTTTAATATCATTAAACATACAATCACTTCCTATATAACTTTAATCTTCTTTTTATATTTTTCTTTTTTTCCAGCAAAGCAACCGCGTAGGCAGCCATACCTTTCCCCTGTCCAATAAATCCTAAACCTTCGCCTTTGGTTGCTTTGATATTAACGTTTTCTATTTCTATATTAAGTGCTTTAGCTATATTTCGTCTCATCCTTAAAAAATATAAACCTAAATATGGTTTTTCTGCTACTATAACAGTGTCGACATTACTGATCTTAAAACCTCTGGCTTTCACCATTTTATATACTTTTTTTAATAGAATTAAACTTGAAATACCTTTATACTCGGCTGAAGTATCAGGGAAGTGTTGACCTATATCTCCGGCACTTATAGCCCCAAGAAAAGCATCACAAACTGCGTGCAAAAGAACATCCGCGTCAGAATGCCCCTTTAATCCTTTTATAAAAGGTATTTCAATTCCTCCTAAAATAAGCTTCCTGCCTTTTACCAGAGGATGGACATCGTATCCGTACCCAACCTTCATTCTACCTTCTCTCTATCTATCTCACACCCTTAAGCTTTAATTTGCTCTTGATAATAAACTCAGCCAATATCAAATCTTCCGGTGTGGTTATTTTTATATTTTCATAACTACCAACAAGTACCTTAATCCTCTCACCCAGCCTCTCTACCAGCATAGCATCATCCGTCCCATAAAACTTATCCTTAAAAGCCTTCTGGTAAGCTCTCTTGATAATATCAGCATTAAAAGTCTGGGGAGTCTGAACCAGTCCTAATTCCTCACGTACCAAAGTTTCCTTGACAAAATTATTTTTACTTATTCTTTTAACAGTATCTTTAACAGGCAAAACAAAAATAGAGGCTTTGTATTTCTTTAGTTTTCCCAAAGACTCAGAAATCATCCGGTGAGTAACAAAAGGTCTAACGCCATCATGAATAATGACTGCTTTGCAATTCTTATCAACTTGTTTTAATCCTTGATAAACTGAGTTTTGTCTTTTTTCCCCTCCAACAATAACTTTTACAATTTTCTTAAACCCATATTTTTTAATAATTTTTTCTCTGCAATATTCTAACATTCCTTGAGGAACTACTAATATAACCTCAGAAACAAGACTTGATTTTTCGAACACTTCTAACGTGCGAACTAAAATTGGCCTATCAAACAATCTCAAGAATTGTTTTGGCTCATTCTGGTTCATCCGCTGCCCTTTCCCGGCAGCAACTATAATTGCTGTAACCATCATATCTAAAAAACTCTCAGTCTACTTTAGGCTGGGCGAAGATCATCCTCCCTGCCGTTGTTTGAAGAATGCTAGTTACTGCTACCTCGACTTTTCGCCCGATGAGTTTTCTTCCGTCTTCTACTACTACCATTGTACCATCATCCAGATAAGCTACACCCTGGTTATGTTCCTTGCCTTCCTTAACCACTAAAATATTCATCAGTTCACCAGGCAAAACCAGAGGTTTCACAGCATTAGACAGCTCATTAACATTGAGAACCTCCACTCCCTGAAGAACCGCTACTTTGTTTAAATTAAAATCGGTGGTTACAATCCTGGCTTTTAATTCCGTAGATAACCTGACCAGTTTTACGTCAACATCTTCCAGCTCAGGGAAATCCCTTTCATAGATTTTTACCTGAATATATTTGTTCTCCTGTAGTTTAGTCAGAATATCCAAACCTCTGCGTCCGCGATTACGCTTCATACTATCAAACGAATCAGCAATACCCTGTAACTCTTTAAGCACAAACCGTGGAACAATCAAAGTACCTTCTACAAATTTTGTCTCACAGATTTCAGCTATTCTCCCGTCAATAATAGCACTGGTATCAAGAACCTTATAACTCTGTCCCCCAGGACTTTTGCCACCTAGGGGTATATTTTTATCCAATAAACTCAGTTCTGATTTTTTCCTGATAGCAATCATCAAACCAATATACGCAAACACTATCTGTACATAAAAAGAGTATGGTTTATAAAAAGTATAGATACTCTCATTTTTAACCAAAAATAGTGTATAATCCAACAACTTTCCGGCAATGACTCCTACAATAATCCCCAAAGTCCCGGCAATTATATTATCCAGTGGAACTTTCTCAATAATCATCTCAATAATGATGACCAGTGCTGCTATACCCACACCTACAAGAATTCCCGTGGAACTGGGTTGTGTCACATAATACCCTATAACAGGTCCTGCAATAACTATAATAAGCCTTAATATCCAGAAAAACATTATTTTTCAACTCCTTTCTTAGACTTTATATCCTATATAAAATATATAAAGATACCCTTATATTATTATATCCTTGAATTATACCTTTTTTCTTTTAGAACTTTCACCGAGTACTACCGAAAGTGCTTCTTTCACATTACTTACACCAACTATATCAATTTTATCTTTTATATTTAAACCTGAAAGGTTCCCTTGCGAAATTACACACGTCCTGAATCCTAATTTTGCAGCTTCCTTGATCCTTTTATCTATAAAATTCACCGCCCTGATCTCCCCTGTTAAACCGACTTCTCCCATTACAACTGTTTTGGAGTCAACAGGCAAATTCCTGAAAGCTGAAGCTACCGCAACAAGTATCCCCAGGTCAGTTGCAGGTTCATCAATCTTTATACCACCAACAACATTTATAAAAACGTCCTGCATCCCTAAATGAAAACCTAACCTTTTTTCCAATACCGCTAATAATAAGGATACACGATTGTAATCCACACCTATTGCCCTTCGTTGAGGCTGTGTAAAATTCGCAGCACTCACCAGGGCCTGTAACTCTACTAACAGAGGTCTTGTTCCTTCTAAACTACCGATAACTACAGAACCGGAAGCTCCGATAGGACGTTCGGAAAGAAAAATCTCGGAAGGATTCTCAACCTCAAAAAGCCCTTTTTCCTTCATCATAAAAACACCAATCTCGTTTGTAGAGCCGAATCGGTTCTTATATGCCCTTAATATACGGTACATATGCTGAGAATTGCCTTCAAAGTAAAGCACTGTATCTACGATATGTTCTAAGACCCTGGGGCCTGCTATCGCCCCTTCCTTGGTTACCTGTCCGGAGATAAATATAGATATACTGCTATCCTTAGCCACCCTGAGTAATTCTACCGTACATTCCCTCACCTGGCTTACAGTTCCCGGAGCACTGGGCAGACTGTCTTTATAGACTGTTTGTATAGAATCTATAACAACAAATTTCGGATTTAATATTTTTATATGATTTATTATATTTTCAAGATTCGTTTCAGAAACCACATATAATTTTTCAGCATCAACATCGAGTCTTTGTGCCCTGATTTTTGTCTGCTGAACGGACTCCTCACCGGAGACATAGAGCACTGCTGCCCTGGACGTACCTTCTTTTGTATATCCTTTATCTATACTTAAAGTATTAGCCACCTGCAAAAGCAAAGTGGATTTACCTATCCCGGGAGCACCTCCTATCAGAATCAAAGAACCGGGAACAATCCCTCCTCCCAATATTCTGTCAAATTCCCCGATACCTGTCTTAACTCGTTTCACAGCTTCTGTCTTTATTTTACCTATGGACTGAGGACTTAATGCTTCAGTTACTGAAATAAGACGGGGATGGACGTCCTTCTTTTCCACTTCTTCTGTTAAGGTATTCCACTCCCCACACTCAGGACATCTTCCCATCCACTTAACAGATTCATAACCGCAACCCTGGCAACGAAAAACTACTTTTGTTTTGACCATTAAAACCTCTGTTCTACAGCAACTCTATTTTGCCAGGTTTGACAATCCTGTCAAACCTAATAAATAAGCTAAATCCTCATCTTCAAGCACTAAATTAACTGACGTTGTAACAGATTTGTTCTCTAATATATCTTCCACATTAGCTCTCAAATAACACCACTGGAGCAATCTCAAGCTACCACCGGTATTAATCCATGCCTTTGATTTCCCGTCTATTTTCCTGTCAAAACGAAATGCTTCCGCATTAAACTCAAAAAACTTATTGTTAAAGGGACGAAAAGCTCCCCCAAAACCTCCGCTTGACCTAATCAACCCTCCATAAACAGTAAACGGGCCAAAATCTCTACCGATTTTAGCGGTAAAACCGTTTATTCTCTGGCTCCCTTCGTCATAATCAGAACCTTCTTTCTCTTTCATATTACTTATACCCAGGAAATAAAATTTATCAGGATTCGGCCTGAACTGTACGCCAAAATCACTGCGAAACATCTCATCTTTCTCATTATAATTCAATTGATAATCCCAGTACGTTTTTACATGCCTTATCCTTCTTAGAACATCTCTTGCCTCCTGAGAAGCTTCTCTTATGCTTTCTACTGTCTTTTTAACTTCTTCAGATACTTCATCATCAGAAATTAACGTACCTAACATTCCCTCCCCTGACTCAATCTTCTTGGTAATAGTATTGATGGAGTCTAAAGCTTTATTTAATTTCTCGCTGGCCGTTTTGAAATTCTTAATGGTTTTTTCTAAATCTTCCTTATTACCTTTGACAATATCATTTATATTTTTAGTCGCTTCCTTCATTTCCTCTGAGAAAACCTTAAAGTTCTCTATTATATCTGTAATGTTTGTCTTTTCTGTATCTATAATATCCTTAACGGAAACACTGATATCACGGATATTTTTAAGCACATCTATAAGAGATCCTTTTAGCTCTTCATCCCCGGTAAAAGCACTGATTGCGTCTGATAAATTATTGAAGCCTTTCAATCCTTCAGAGATAATTTTATCCATAGTCATCGGGTCTATACCAATAATCACGTCTCCTTCCCTTAAAACAGGCTCACTTGGTGAACCAAGGGTCAGTTCCATATACTTGGTTCCGATTACCCCTGTAGATACAATGGTAACCTTGGTATCTCTATGAATTTTAATATCCTGTCGTAACCAGATGATCACCTGTGCTTTGTTGCCTACTAAGTCAATTGCCGCAACTTTTCCTATCTCTACGCCTGCTGACTTTACCGGGGCCTTCACCGGTAAGCCACTGACATCATTAAACAAAACTTTCAATTCATAGCCTCTCTGCAAGTTAATTTCTCCCAGGGAAAGAATTGCTATTGCTATAATTATTATTCCTCCTATTACTACTAAACCAATTTTTGTCTCTGGATTAATAGCCATTTTTACACTCCTATTTAGAGAATATTTACCCCACACGAATCGGACCTTTTGCACTTCCCGTAATAAACTGTTTTACAATAGGATTGCTTGTATTTTTTATTTCATGGGGGCTTCCCGTTTCAATTATTTTACCCCCCCGAAGCATTGCTATTCTATCAGCAATCATATAAGCACTGACCATATCATGGGTTACAGCAATA
>DAOVJB010000021.1 GCA_030673425.1 Elusimicrobiota bacterium
CAGATGTTCTCCTGGCATGGGTTGATCCGAGAATACAGTACCATTAAAAAGAGGTGTTTTGATGAGTGACCTTAAGTCTTCTTATGAATCTATGAGTCAGTTTAAAATGGCTTTAAGAAGATTGCGTAAACACCGCCTGGCCATGATAGGCTGTGTGGTGCTTGGAGTTCTTTATATAGGGGCTATTTTCGCTGATTTTATTGCTCCTTATCATTATGACAATGAGAAAAGGACTAATTCCTATAATCCTCCGACCGCGCTTCACTTTTTTGATGAACAAGGGAAATTTCATTTAATTCCTTTTGTATATGATTATTCTTATGAATTTAATGAATTTTATGAAAGAGTATACAGAGTAGATAAATCAAAAAAATATCCCGTAAAGTTTTTTATTAAAGGTGACGAACATAAACTTTTAGGAGTCATTAAGACTCATTTACACCTTTTTGGGGTACAAGAAAATACGCGTATATATTTATTAGGAGCTGATTCCCGGGGCAGGGATCTGTTTTCACGGATTATGTACGGTTCAAGGGTTTCTCTTTCCATCGGGTTAATAGGTTCTCTTATTACTTTCATAATCGGTATGTTTGTAGGGGGGATATCAGGCTATTTTAAAGGAAAAGTAGATAATATAATTATGCGGATTTGCGAGATGATTATGATGATTCCCGGTTTTTATCTTATGTTAGCGTTAAGGGCAGCTTTCCCGCCGGAACTTTCATCTGTAGAAGTTTATTTACTGATAGTTGTCATAATGAGTTTTATTGGCTGGGCAGGCTTAGCCAGGGTAATAAGGGGAATGGTGATTTCACTTCGTGAAAGAGAATTTGTCGTTGCTGCTAAAGCAATAGGTGCTAAGAATATAAATATAATCCGCCGGCATATTTTACCAAACACACTATCATATGCTATTGTTGCCGTGACATTGTCTATTCCGGGATATATTCTTGGTGAGTCTGCATTGAGTCTTCTGGGATTGGGTATTCAGGATCCTCATGCAAGCTGGGGAAATTTGTTGGCTTCAGCAATGAATATCGCCCAGATAAAATTCCATCCGTGGATACTTATCCCCGGAGTTTTTATATTTATCGCGGTTATGTCTTTTAACTTTTTAGGAGACGGATTACGGGATGCGTTTGATCCTATGATGAAAATAGGCAAACCCCGTTAGAAAGGTGTAATAATAGTTAATTTCTTATAATATACAGATAACTATTGCTTAGGGTCTTTCTAACGGGGTAAAGGATTATAAATGGAAGAACTGCTCAAGATAAGAGATTTAAGAGTTCATTTTGAGACTGATACAGGTTTATCACGGGCTGTTGAAAGAGCATCGCTTGTTGTTAAGAAAGGCGAGACTCTTGGACTTGTAGGTGAATCAGGCTGCGGTAAAACGGTAACAGCATTGTCTATTCTGAAGCTTATTCCTTCTCCGCCGGGAAAAATTGTATCAGGTGAGATTATATTTAATGGGAAAAACCTCATGAAGCTCTCAGAGGATAAAATGAGGAATATCAGAGGTAGAGCGATTTCTATGATATTCCAGGAACCAATGGCTGCCTTAAATCCACTTTATACAATAGGATATCAAATTGCTGAGGCAATGAAAATATATTTACCACTTGATAAAAATCAGATAAGAAAAAGAACTATTGAATTATTAACTGATGTAGAAATGCCTTCTCCTCGAGAACAGATGGGTAACTACCCTCACCAGTTATCCGGCGGGATGAACCAGAGGGCAATGATTGCAATGGCTTTAGCTTGCGGACCTGAACTTCTTATAGCAGATGAGCCTACAACAGCGTTGGATGTAACTATTCAGGCGCAGATTTTGAGACTCTTTTCTAAGCTCAAGGAAAAATCAGGAATATCCGTCCTGCTTATTACCCATGACCTGGCTGTAGTAAGTGAGGTGGCTGATAGGGTAACCGTAATGTATGCCGGTGTAACTGTTGAAACTTGCAGTAAAGAAGATTTATTTTCTAATCCTCTTCATCCTTATACACAGGGGTTGCTTAAGTCGGTTCCTTTGTTTGGGTCGTTGTTAAACAGGAGGCTTTCAGTGATACCTGGTAGTGTTCCTGATCCTGTCTTAAGGCCATCAGGTTGTCCTTTTCATCCCAGGTGTGATAGAGCTGATAAAAGGTGTGAAAATGAGGCTCCTGTACTTCTTGAGATTGAACCAGATCATTGGGTAAGTTGTCAGAAGGTGAAAAGATGAGTGAAATAGTAGTGCAAACTAAGGGTTTAAGAAAATATTTTCCTGTAAAAAGAGGCCTTTTTTATAAGACTGTTGGCTGGGTGAAAGCTGTAGATGGTATTGATTTAGAAATCCAGGCAGGGGAAACGTTAGCTTTGGTAGGCGAGAGTGGTTGTGGTAAGACTACTACAGGAAGGCTATGTTTAAGACTCCTGGAGCCTGACGAAGGAAATATTTACTTCAGGAAGCAGGATATTACTTGTATTCCTAACAAGAAGATGCGTCTCTTGAGACAGTATATGCAGATAATTTTTCAGGATCCATATAGCTCGCTTAATCCGAGATTTACCGTACAGAAGATAATAGGAGAAGGTCTTAAGATATTCTTTCCTGATATGGACAGACGAAAGATTGGAAAAAGAACAGAAGAACTGCTTGATATTGTCGGCCTGAGCAGGGATGCATTAGATCGTTACCCACATGAATTCAGCGGAGGGCAAAGACAAAGGATCGGGATTGCACGGGCTCTTAGCCTTAATCCGTCTTTTATTGTTTGTGATGAACCGGTTTCTTCTTTAGATGTTTCGATTTCTGCTCAAATAATAAACCTTCTTAATGACCTTCAGGAAAGACTTAAATTATCATATTTGTTTATTACGCATGATCTTAGTATGGTTCAGTATATTGCTGGTAATGTAGCTGTTATGTATTTAGGTAAGATAATGGAAAAAGCAAAAGTCTCTGATTTGTACAATAATCCCCAGCATCCTTATACCAAGACTCTTCTTGAAGCTATACCAGGGAGGGGGATAAAGAATAGAATGGTTTTAAGAGGTGATGTTCCTTCACCGATCAATCCTCCTTCCGGATGTAGATTTTACCCCAGGTGCAGCTGTAGTCAGGATATATGTAAATTAAAAGAGCCCGAACTCGTAGAGACACAAACAGATCATTTCGTAGCATGTCATAATATTGGTGGAAAAAATGTATAAGAATGATTTTATATTAAAAGAGCTATTAAAATTAAGTAAAAGAGAAAAAGTGGATATTTTCCTTGTGGGCGGTTTTTTGCGTGATTTATTGCTACAGAAAAAAACTGTGGATTACGATATAGTTATAGATAAAGATGCCAAGGAACTGGCACGAAAATTTTCTAAAAATATTAAAGGTGCTTTTGTCCTGCTGGATGACGAGAATAAGATTTACAGAGTAGTTAAGAGATTGAAGAAGAAACAGAATACTAAAGAAGCTGTTAATATTGATTTTTCCCAGATGCGAGGGGAGAGTATTGAAGATGACCTGGCTTTAAGGGATTTTAGTGTTAATGCTATAGCAATAAAGCTGGATGTAAACTCTGTAATAACCGGCATTAGGGAAAATATTATTGATCCTTTCGGAGGGATGAAAGATTTAAGGAAGAAAATAATCCGCGCGGTGGATGATAGAATATTTACAGATGATCCTTTACGTCTCCTGAGGGCTTTTCGCTTAGCAGCGGTATTGAATTTTAAGATAGAAATAAGAACAAAACGGTTAATTAAAAAAGATAGCAACTTAATTAAAAAGGTATCTGGTGAAAGGATTCATGAAGAGATAATTAAGATTTTGAGTGTGAAGGACAGTTCAGACTACATCGTAGAAATTGATAACATAAAATTACTATCCAGAATAATTCCTGAGATTGAGCCCATAAAAAAAGCCTTCCGCTATTATTATCATAAGAAAGGATTATGGGGCCATTCTTTAGATAGTCTGAGAGCTTTTGAGGAGATAGATAACAATTTATCAAGGTTATTCCCTAAAGTAAGAAATGAGCTGAAAGCTTATCTGGATGAGCTTATTGTAAATGGCGTTAAAAGATACACTATATTGAAATTTGCCGCTTTGTTTCATGATATAGGTAAACCTGAGACGTTGACAAGAAAAGAAGGAAAGGTTCGTTTCTTTGGTCATGAAGAGAAAAGTATTAAGATAGTTAAAAAAATTATGTTGAGATTGAGATTCTCCAATAGAGAAACGAGAACAGCTGAGAAGGTAATAAGATTTCATATGCGTCCGGGAACTCTCAGCCAGAATAAAGTTATTACCGATAAAGCTATCTGGCGCTTCTTTCGCGATACTCTGGATGAAGGTATAGGAGTATTACTGGTTTCTTTAGCAGACTATTATGCTTATCGCAGGCAAGCTGAGTCGCAAAAAGATATCCGGAAGCATGGAAAAGCAATAAGAAAAATATTATATAGATATTTTATTCATAGAGAAGTGGTTAAACCCAGGCTATTGCTTAACGGCACAGATATAATGAGGAACTTTTCTCTTCCTCAAGGACCAATGATCGGGAAATTATTAGGGAATCTGGAAGAAGCTCAGGCAGAAAGTAAAATAAAGAATAAAAAAGGAGCTTTAAGTTTTATAAATAGTATTCTTAAAAGAAAACAATCTCTCTAAAAATGGGTATTCTGGTAGATAGCCTCTCAAATAATCCGCTTGACAAGAGCATACTATTAGTGCTAATTTTATATCGTAAAAAGAATGAGCTTATTTATCTATCTATAAGCTTAAATCACGTAATTATCAGAAGGAAATCGTTTAAATGTTTGATAGAAGGGTAGAGGAATTAAAAGAAAAAATTATTGATGATGGGGTAAAGAAAAACCTTATTAGTAAACAACAATCTCAGGGTATAGATGATCAGTTTATTCTTAATTATGCTAAGAATAACAACTTTGATGAATATGTTCTTTTGAACGCAATAAATAATGCTAAATTCACTGTTATTATGCGTGACAAAAGTTCAAAGAGTAAACTTCCATTACATTATGAAAACCAAATGGCTGATGATATTTTTCATCTGTGGATGAGTGGTGTTCCAGAGGATCAACTCTTATCTGGTTTGAAGGAAGCAATAGATAATGGAACAACATATATTAACGTAGGTCAAAAGGACTTTAATATTATTTTAGAGAGTCTGTATAATATGCCGGTGGCATCAGGTGGCTTGCAGGGGCTTGGAGAGAAGGTAAAAGAGTTAATCTTGGATTATAAGAAAAGGATTGATGCTGTCAAAAGTGATGCTGAGAAGAAAAAAATAAGGGATGAGTTACTTATGATGATTTGCGGTTTCTATGAAATTGACATAGGTTTATAAATTTAATTAATCCAGAGGTTTTATGTCTGGATTATACCAAGGAGATAATATGAACTCTAAAAAAAATTTTAGGAAAAGGAAAAAATATTTAATTAAAAAGATTTTTCAATTTAAGTTTGCCGCTGTTATTGTATTTGCAATATTAGTAAGCATTGCTTTAGTAGCATGGGATGTATATTTTACCATTGGGACATTATTAATGGAAAAAGGAAGAGATCCTTATATTTTGTCATTTATTCAATCGTTTAATGCTCTTTTGATTAGGAAATTACCTTTATTGCTCCTTTTCATTGTTTTCTTAAGTATATTTATTTCCCATGAGATTAGTGGGCCGGTTTATCATTTAGAAGAAAGCATGAAAAAAATCAAAAAAGGTGATTTGACCGAATATGTAAGATTAAGAAAGGGAGACGAATTACAAGAATTAGCCTTTGCGTTAAATGATATGGTTGACGGACTACGCAGGATTGCGTTAAAGGATAAGGATAAAATAGGAGAAATTTCTGAAAGCCTGGAGTTAGTCCTGGATAAATTAAATAAAGAAAAAGTAGCCTCTTCAGAGATAGATAAAATTAAATCAGAAATAAATAGAATAAATGATGAGATTAAAAGGGTAGCTACACATATTAAGGTCTAAAAATTATCCTGCTTTTTTCTTCCCACCTATATTTAATCAAAAATCAAAGAGAACCTATAAATGAACAAATCACTGATTGGGATTGTTGTTGCTTATATAACAGGAATAATTTCAGCTTATTTTTTTAATTTCCCATATAAGGAAATGGGTCTATTAGCTATTTTTGTTTTTTTATTGAGTCTATTTTTGTTTGAACGCAAGAGATTTCTGTTAGGTTTGATTATTTTTTATCTTGCTGTAATTTTGACAGGGATTGGTTATTATGAATATAGAGCTAGATGTTCTTCAAGTTTAATTTCTCCTTTTCTAAATACAAAAAAAGAAGTAATCATAAGAGGAACAATTAAGAGTGATATAGATATAAGGCCTGATAGGAGAATTTTTCTTCTTAAGTCTGAAAGTATACAAGATAGTAAAGGTTCTCATCTTGTTAAAGGTAAGCTTCAGGTAACTTATGCTCCTGGTGATTTTTCATCTAGGTTAGATGATTTTCCATTTCAGTATAGAGATACAGTAGAGATGAAAGGCAGAATATATCTGTCTCGAGATATAACTGTTCCCGGAGTGTTTGATTATAGAAAATATTTACAACGACAAGGGATTTCAGGACTTGTTTTTGTCAGGGATGCTGATAAGATCACTAAGATTGGACATAATTATAGGGCTTTAGATTTCTTCAATCGTTCTGTTATAGCTATAAGGTATAGATTATCCAAAGTTATTTCTCAATCCTTACCTGAGCCAGAGGCTTCTGTTTTATCCGGGATACTGTTAGGCAGGCGTAAAGCTGTTCCTCTCGAAATTCAGGATGCCTTCAGTGATACCGGTATGATGCATATGTTAGCGGTTAGCGGGCTTCATGTGGGATTGGTAGCAGCAATTTTCTTGTTATTTTTTAGGAGAATATATATACCCCATAAAACAGGGGCTTTGCTTACAATAGCAGTTGTTTTTATATATGCCTTTATAACCGGAGCCAGACCTTCAGCAATGCGTGCTGCTATTATGGCTGGTGTTGCGTTAGTTGCTTTTGTGTTAGAGAGGGATAAGAATTTCTACAATAGTCTTGCCATAGCATGTCTTTTTATTCTTATTGTTAATCCTTTAGACTTATTTAACGTAGGTTTCCAGCTTTCTTTTAGCGCTACATTAGCCATATTGTATTTTGCACCCAAGATTCAAAAAATATTACCCTTAAAGCCTCAGTGGCTTTTTAATATTATAGCAGTAACTACTAGTGCTCAGATTGGTGTAATCCCTATAGTTGCTTGTTATTTCAATAAAGTTTCTTTAGTCGGAATATTGTCTAATATTATAATCATACCTTTTGTAGGGATAATTGTAGGAATAGGTCTTTTTACGTTTTTTGTTTCTTTTTTAGGAATATTTTTTGTTCAGGTTTTGGGTTTTGTAAATGGTTTGTTAATAAGTGGTATGGTTGGAATTATAAAGTTCTTCTCTGGTTTACCTTATGCTTTTGTTTATGTTTGTACACCTTCTATTATATTTATGGGAAGTTACTATATTTTTGCGGGATGGATAGGACAGCTTAAGTCATTTAAAGACTTTAAGAAATTTGGTTTTGTTCTTTTAATAACATTGGTAATTTGGTTTTCCTATTCCAAATTAGCTAGAAGCGATAAACTCAGTGTAACTTTTCTTGATGTAGGGCAGGGGGACGCTGTTTTTCTTGAATTCCCCGATAGAAGCAATATGCTCATTGACGGAGGAGGTACGCTAAGTAGTAATTTTAGTATAGGGGAAAGAATAATTTTACCGTTTTTATGGCATAAGCGGGTTCCTAAAATTAATAGGATGGTTTTAACCCATCCACATTACAATCATCTGGATGGGTTATTAGATGTGCTGAAATATTTTAAGGTAGGTAAAGTATTTATTAACGGGCAGAATTATATATCAGGTGAATATAGAGAATTTCTTGACATTATAGAGAAGAAGCATATTCCTATGGAGATTTTACGGGCTTCCGTTGAAATGACTATAGGGAATGATATTGTCTGGAAGGTATTGAATCCTTTGGACCTGGATAAGAGTGATACAGATAGAGCAATAGATAATAATTCTATAGTTTCAAGGTTTATTTACGGGGATTTTAGTATGCTTTTTACCGGAGATATAAGGGAAGAGATTCAGAATGAATTGGCTAGGCAGGCTATAAGAAGTACCGTCCTGCAAGTGCCCAATCATGCCAAGGGTAAGATTAGTCAAAGATTTTTGTTGAAAGTCAACCCTGAATGTGTTATAATTTCTGCTGAAACCTATGGAGAAAATGCGTTGGGAGACCTGCGTAATTCTGCTATTTATTCTACCAGTAGTTGTGGAACAATAGTATTAGCTACAGATGGACAGACGTATCATATCTCTACCGTTAAAGAAAACCACTAATAATTTTAAAGAAAAAACTTGCTAAATATTTATTTATAGTGTATATTATAAACTTCATTTAAGTAGGTGAATTAAAAGCGTGCAAAAGCCTAAAACTATTGTTATTAAATACGGCGGGAGTATCCTCAAAAATAAGGTCTTAAAAAAGCAGCTTATTGAGGATATTATTGCTATTAAGAAGGAAGGCTTTTGCCCTATAATCGTTCATGGTGGTGGAGGTGAAATAAACGCCTCTTTACAGGAAAAGGGGATTGAAGCAAAGTTTATAGATGGCCTGCGAGTGACGGATGAATATACCATAGAAATAGTAGAAGATGTCCTTACCAACAAAGTAAATAAGGAAATAGTGGAATCTATCAGTGCAAGCGGCGGATATGCTAAAGGATTGAGTGGAAAAACTAATAATTTAATTCTGTCGAAGAAAAAGAAAAAAATTTTAGGTTTTGTAGGCAAAGTTGATACTGTAGATCCCCGGATTATTAAATCTATTATAAAAGATGGGTTTATTCCTATTATTTCTCCTGTGGCAGTTGATAAGAAAGGTAAAACTTATAACATAAATGCTGATGAAGCAGCTGCTGCGATTGCGGGGGCAATGAAAGCCCAACGGCTTATTTTGCTTACGGATGTTGATGGAGTACTTAAGAACGAAAATGATCCTTCTTCACGTATTAAGAAAATAAAAACCAGTGATATTAAAGAGCTAATTAAATTGAATGTGATCAAAAAAGGAATGATTCCTAAACTAAAGTCCTGTGTTAACGCGTTAAAGAACGGAGTAAAAGAAGTAGATATCGTTAAGGGAACCCAGAAGCATATATTGTTGAAAGTAATAAAGGGCAAAAAAACAGGAACAAAAATAGTAATGTAACATTTAAGGTTGAGAATTATGAGTACTAAAAAAGTTATAGCACAAGACGCAAAATATATAATCCCGACATATAAACGGAATCCTTTGGTTTTAGTTAAAGGAAAGGGAACGAGAATATGGGATATTGAGGGACAGGAATTTCTTGATTTCTTTCCAGGTTGGGGAGTAAGTGGTTTAGGGCACTGCCATCCTAATGTAGTAAAAGCAATAAAGGAACAGGCAGAAATTCTGCTGCATGTCCCTAATAATTATAATAATATCCTGCAGGCAAAATTAGCCAAGCTTCTGGTGAATTCATCATTTAAGAGTAAAGTTTTCTTCGCCAACAGCGGAGCCGAGGCTAATGAGGCGGCAATAAAATTAGCAAAGAAATGGGGTAGTAATAAAGGAAAATACGAGATAGTATGTATGCTTGACTCTTTTCATGGCCGGACGCTGGCGGCTATCACAGCCACAGGGCAGCATAAATATAAGAAGGGTTTTAAACCCTTAGTTCCGGGTTTTAAGCATATTCCTTTTAATGATATAAGTGCCTTAAAGGAAGCAATTAACCGGAAGACCTGTGCTGTAATGCTTGAGCTTATTCAAGGTGAAGGCGGTATAAACGTAGCAACCGAAGAATTTATAAAAGCTGTGCGGAAATTATGTAACAAACAGAAAATCCTTTTGATTATTGATGAGGTGCAGACAGGTATAGGCAGAACAGGAAAGATGTTTGCATACCAGCATTACGGTATTGAGCCGGATATAATGACACTTGCCAAGGCATTAGGTGGAGGTATGCCGATAGGAGCGATGATAGCTAAGGATAGGATTAGTTCAGTGCTTGGTCCTGCTACACATGCTTCTACTTTTGGGGGAAGCCCTATAGTTTGTGCTGCAAGTATCGCGGTGCTTGAAACGATCAAAAAGGAAAAACTGCTTATAAATTCTAACAAGATGGGTGCTTATTTATATGACAAGCTTGTATGCTTAAAAGAGAAATATCCTGTTATTAAAAAGATAAAAGGCAAAAATTTAATGCTCGGGTTGGAATTGTCAATCAAAGGAGAGCCCATTTTTCAGGAGTGCGTCAAGAAACGTTTGTTGATTAATTGCACGCAGGGCAATATATTACGTCTCTTACCGCCCTTGAATATTACAAAAGGAGAAATAGATAAAGGGGTTGATATTTTAGATGACGTATTCACTAAAATTAAAAAAGGGAGATAAAAATTGAAAGTAAACATATCACGGCCTGAATCATGGAAGGTGGTTTTGGATATAGAACTACCTCAGGATTTAGTTAGTCAGGAAGTTTCAGGAAAATTTTCAAAGTTTCAGCAGTCAGTAAGTCTGCCGGGATTCCGTAAAGGAAAAGCACCGGTAGAGTTGGTCAAACAACGTTTTAGCCAGCAGGCGATGAGAGAGACGATAGAGAAATTAGTACCGGAGGCCATAGAAAAAGCTTTAAGTGAGAATAATATAAAAGCGGTGAATTCTCCCGCTGTTTATGATTTAGAATTTGACTTTGAGCAGCCTCTTAAGTTTAAGACCTCAGTTGAAGTTAAACCCAAGATAAATCTGGGTTCATATAAGAGAATTAAGATCAAAAAGAAAATCGTAAATGTCACGAATGAAGAGGTAAATAAACAGATAGAAACACTGCGTGAAAAGAGTGCTCGCTTGGTGTTAGCTACACATGATTCTGTACAGGAAAGCGATTTTGTCGTGATTGATTATGAAGGCCCGGGGTTAGATGCAACAAAAGACCCGTTTAAAATAGAGAAAAAGACGAATCAATTGATAAAAATTGGTGACGAAGGAGCAGAAAAATTCCTGCCTGGATTTACAAAACCACTTATCGGAGCAAAAAGTGGTGAAAATATAGATGTAACAGTGGTATTTCCAGAAGATCATGCCAACAAGAAATTAGCAGCCAAAGATGCCTGTTTCAAGGTAACGGTTCAGGAAATTAAACAGAAGCAATTACCTGAGTTAAATGATGACTTTGCCAAAGAGTTAGGGCTTGATAGTATAGATAAATTGAAAGAGAGGATCAATGAAAACTTAACCAGTCAGCAAGAGGCGGATAATAAACGTTCAATGGAAAACCAGCTTATTGATGAGCTTATTAAAAATAATGCTTTAGAATATCCTCCCTCTTTAGTGGAGCAGGAGATAAATTATATTGTATCTAAAACCAAGAATTATTTTAGTTCTCAGGGATTAACTACGCAGCAGATGGGAATAAAAGAAGAGGATTTGAGAACTAAATGCAAAGATGATGCCCTAAGAAATGTAAAAACACACTTAATACTTGAAGCCATTTCACAAAAAGAGAACATAGATATTTCAGAAGATGAGTTTAATCAACAGATGCAGGATGTGATTAATCAAACAAAGGACTCTGCTGATAAGGTTAAAGACTACTTTACCAATTATAGAGACACTATTATTACACAGATGAAGCAAGAGAAAACTTTTAAGTTTTTATTGGACAATGCCAAGATAAAAGACGTAAAATAGTCCAAAATTTTAGTTCAGTAAAATTTATTTAAAGGAGGTATGATTATGCCCGAAATAATACCTACGATAATAGAACGTTGGAATCAAGGTGCAGCGGTTGGCTATGACCTTTATTCAAGGTTGCTTAAAGACAGAATTATTTTTGTCGGGGGCTGGGGTGGTGCAGTATACACGGAGTCAGCAAATTTGATTATAGCACAGCTTCTCTATCTGGATGCGGAAGACCCTAAGAAGGATATTAACTTGTACATCAACAGCCCCGGAGGTATAGTAACTGCCGGTCTGGCAGTGTACGATACAATGCAGTATATAAAATCAGACATTACAACTATTTGTATGGGTATGGCAATGAGTTTCGGGGCGCTTCTTTTAGCTGCCGGGACCAAAGGAAAAAGGTATGCACTTCCTCATGCACGAATCATGATTCATCAGCCTTTGATTAGCGGAGGGGGAATATCAGGTCCTGTTAGTGATATAGATATTGAAACAAAGGAATTATTACACGCAAAAGAGAAACTTAATATGATTCTGGCTGATCATACAGGGCAGTCTTTAGATAAGATTAAACAGGATACTGAAAGGAACTTCTACATGTCTAGCGAAGAGGCAAAAGCATACGGCATAATAGATGAAGTGATTACAACGAATAAATAAGAAGATTTTTCAAGCGGAGGATTAAAAATAGTGACGCAAGATAACACATTAGAAAAAAAATTAGATATACCTGATAAAATTCCACTCTTAGCGGTAAGGGACGTGACAATTTTTCCGCACATGGTTATTCCTTTATCAGTAGGAAGACAGAAGTCCATCAAGGCTCTGGATGAAGCTATGGCTCACGGCCGTATTATTTTGCTGGCAAGTCAGAAACAG
>DAOVJB010000046.1 GCA_030673425.1 Elusimicrobiota bacterium
TACAAGTAAACGGTGAACTGTGTGTAAGGCAAGTTGTCTAACACGATTTCAACAGCACGACCACTCTTAGAAAGCTGAATCTTACCAACCTTTTCAAAACCCAAACCAAGATCACCTCCTAACCTCTTCAAGAACCCTAACTAGCTGAACCAATTTTTCATAAAACGTCGGGCTCATCAACAACAAATTAAAAACTAGATCCAACACTTCTTTATCGGCACCCAGCAGATTGAACAAAAAAGGAGTTATAATGTAACCAACAATTGCTAAAAGAAAAGATACTACTAAAGCAACGAAAAGCGACTGCATGGCTACCTTATTGACCTCTTCCATCTGGTTTGCACCTACGCACCTGGCAACCAGGGCGCTTGTACCTCTGCCTACCCCTATAATCACTATAACAACCATCATCATAACAGCGCCGCTCATCGCCACTGCCGCTATTGCTGAAGAGCCGAGTTTCCCTACCCAGAACATATCAACTATGTTCAAAGTAGTCTGTATGATACTTGAAAACATCATCGGCAAAGCAAGTATCCAGAGATTCTTAACAATATTGCCCTGTGTTAGGTCTCTTTTCTTGTTCATCTTAACAATCCCTATATAAAATTAAGTAGCAGCAACTATCGCCGCTACTTAGATTTAAATTCGTATCTCGTTGTTTGTAGTTATTAACGGATTTATTTTCTTCCCGTTACCTCATATACTTTAATCGGTGCTTCTATCCCTCTTATTGCTATCTCTTGCATATCATTCACTTCAACTACATCTTTAACTTCTTTATATGTATCCTCGGTAATCAGTATCATCGTTCCCAGACGTTTGTTCAATTTTTCAACCCGTGAGGTTAAATTTACCGTGTTACCTATAACAGTATATTCCATACGTGTCTCTGAGCCGATATTGCCTGCAACTACATCACCTGTATGGATAGCTATACCAATCTTAATCGGTTCCTCATGCTGTTTTTCTCTCTGGGCATTAAACTTAGCCAGCTCTTCTTGCATATCCAAACTCGCTAAAACAGCTCTTCTTGCATCATCATCATGAGAGATTGGCGCACCGAAAACAGCTAAAAGCGCATCCCCGATGAACTTATCAAGAGTTCCATCATATTTATTTATTACTTCAACCATTACCGTAAAATACTGGTTGATAAAATCGACTACTTCCTCAGGAGGAAGTTTCTCGCTCATCCTGGTAAAATCCCTGATATCAGACATAAGAATCGTGGCTTTTCTTTTTTCGCCACCAAGTTCTAACTGACCTTCCAGGATAGCCTCAGCCACTTGCTTGGTAACATATTTTCCGAATGTGCTACGAATAAAATCTCTCTCCTTAAGCCCGTTGACCATTTCGTTAAATGCATTTGCTAATTGTCCGATTTCGTCTTTGCTTTTTATCTTTATCTCCTGGTCTAATTTGCCCTCTCCAATCTGCCTTGCCGCATAAACAAGATGATTAATCGGATTTACCATAAAAGTAACACTGATTATTGTGCCCACAATTCCTATTAATAACATAACTACAGTAATACTAACAATCTTGTTTCTTTTCTCAACAAGAGCTTCACTGATAGAGGTCTGTGAAAATCCAATCCTCGCGGTTCCTATTTTGTGATCCTTACCCACAATAATAGGAACAGCTATATCATATAAATTCTCTTCATTTTTCACATATGGCTGGCTCAAAATTCTTTCTGCTTTTAGCGCATTCAATCCTACGATACTTCTATCAGATTCACCTATTTTATCCTTATCATGATGAGAAATAATCTCTCCTTTATCGTTTAGAACCATAGCATAAAGAATGGCTTTTTCTTTAACCATTTCATTTACACTGAAATAAAGCTGAAAAGGATCAGGCTGGGGAAACATGGATTCTCTGACATCCCTTGCGAAAAATTCAGTTTTAATTTCCATTTCCTTAATTAAGGATTGTCTCGTTTGTTGTAAGATAAGACTGGCCATTAATGACATAATGATTAAAATTATAAAGCAGACTATCCCGCTGAATTTAAGCGCAATCCTGCTGATTATTCTTCTTTTCATTTTCGACTTGTTCATATTTTTACCTTACAAAGAGTTCTATTTTATGACGGCTATCTTAAATTTAGAAACCGAGCCTGATTTATCAACGACACAAATGTATCCGCCGTTACCTACTAATTTCCCCATACCGTTACGTCCATCCCAGATTATCTTGTTAATCCCCCTCTCTCCGTCCACACTCCATGTCTTAACTAAGTCTCCAACAAGGGTGAATATCTTAACCGAAACCTGCGCGGCACTATCTAAATAGAAACAAATATTCGTACTCTCTGCACCTGCATCAAAAGGATTAGGATAATTAAAAACCTCCTCTGTATCAGAGGAAGGCGGCCAAAGGTCAGTAACGCTAAAAGTATAACAGCTATTCATATCATTAGTCCCGTTATATCCTCCAAAAGTAACCATCCTATCATCATAAGTGTCATAAACAGCTATATGTCCTGATGTGCCCGAGGGAGGGTCAAGTCCCATTTGAATCTCTTCCCACACCATTTGGGCTAAATCTAAAATATATGTTTTATTTAGATATACCCCGGGAATCAAAGGGTCTGTTCCCCCAAAAATAATCATTGATCCTGATGTGCCTGTATCAGGGTCATATACTGCCGTATGCCCTGTTACATCAGATGGAAGATTCCTGCCGCCGCCAGGTGAGAGTTGATTCCACGCCAGGGTGGTTAGATCCAATGACCAAAGGTCATCGTTTGCAGAACTTGCAGAAGTACCTCCAAAAATAAGCATTCTTTTGCCAACCGGATCATAGATAGCGGTATGTCTGAACCTCTTTCTAGGAGGAGTACCAGTGGTAGTCAGCTCACTCCATAGAGGTGGCGTCTGAGTTAAATCTAAAGAATAGACATCATTCATGTAAATAAAGTCTTTATCCAAACCACCAAAAATAATCATCCTGTTATTTGCGCTATCATAAATAGCCGAATGACTTACTCTCTCTATAGGAGGAGTTCCTGTGGTAGTCAACAGTTCCCATGTCTCTGCTACAAAATTCCAGGCATAGGTTTTATTATCATATCCACTAGATGAAGTCCAACCTAATGTGCTTCCCCCAAAAATAATTGCTCTTTTCTTACTGGTATCATCCACTACTGAGTGAGCAGTTCTCTTTACAGTAGTTGAAGAATTTTTAACTATCCATTCTGCTGTTCTTAAATCTAAATAATATATATTAGCATCACTACAGGCACTATCTCCCATAGTAATCATGGAGCGGGAGTAAGAATCATATATACCAATATGTCCTGTTCTGGCAGCTGGTGGTGATTGAGTCTGGAACTCCTCCCATGTTCCGGCATATAATATATTACATGTTAAGAGCAATGTAAATAACAATACTACCAGTTTAATTCTCATTTTTTACTCAAGACCTCCATTACACTCTGGACTTTATCCAGCAGCTTAAGGGCATTCTCATTAGCAGGATCTAAACTTAAAAGCTGATTTAATATATCCACTGATTCCTGGTATCTTCCTTTCAAGTATAAATCAGCAGCTTGATAATAGAGTCTGTTAATCTGTTTCTGATTCACTTTCTTACGAATCTCTCTGGCTTCATCCTGAGCTTTATTCAAATACTGCTTAGCCTCTTCGTGATTTTCTTCATAGTAAAGAACGAGTTTTAATTCTCTTATAGCCTCAGAGGTCTGTTTACTATTATAGAATTCGACTCCTTTATTAAAATGGTCTTTGATCGCTTCTTTAATCTTATTCTCCGCCTGACTGATTTTTCTCTGGGCCTGCAGGTGCTCAGGTTTTACATCAAGAATCTTCTGCCATTGGTTAATTGCCTTCTTATACTTAGCTTTTTTATAATAGCCCTGTCCTTTAGCCAGATAATCGGCTATGGTCAATATCTCCTTCTCTTTTTCCCTCTCTAAATATATCTGTTTGTCTTCTTTTCCAAGCATGCTGTTAATCTTTTCAATATATTCTTTAGCTCTTTCGTTGGCTGGATCTAATTTAGCTACTCCCTGCCATTGCTCAAGAGACTCAACAAAGCTGCCATCCTCATAGAAAGCATAAGCTTTCTCAATACGCTCCTCTAATAACTTATTCTGTACGATTGCTTCTAACTGCTTGTTTGTCTTATCAATCCTTTCCTGAATCTTTTTATCAGCAGGATTCCAGATAAGAGCCTTTTCCCATTCACTTAATGCCTGGGAATATTTACCGGCATCATAATAATTGACGCCTCTCAGGTAATATTCGTTTATCTTTTTCTTTATAGCCTGCTCGCTGTATTTGGCTTCGCCTAAATAACCGAATCTATACGTTAAAGAGAAACGATGGTTTAATCCAAGTTCATGATTGGCTAGGGCATAATCAAGCTGAATATCATTGTACACACACCCAAAACCAAAAGTTATATCATCATTTTTATCTTTACCAAGACGCACAGCAAACAGAGGTAACATCCAGTATTCGACACCTAAGGAAGTTATAAAATATTGAGAAAAAAGAGAATAGTCCATCTCAAAACATAACGATAACTTATCTTTCAATGCAGGAAAAAGAGAGTAAAAAGTATAAGATCCTCCCATCTTAGCTATAACCGGGTATGTATCAGGAGTTATATCTAACTTTAACCGGGGTGCCATTATGTTTTTTAAGTTAATTCCTAAAGTTAACTTTTTATCAAGAGAGCGATAAAAAGCACTCCCGTCTATACCAAATTCGACATCGCTATAAGAAGTTATTTTCTGATTAACCATCTTAAAGCTAAGACCTGTTGATATTTTTTCTAGAAATTTATTACCGTAAGACAAGAAAAACGCCTGCTGAACAACATTAAAATCAGTCGGGGTATCATCTATATTAACCCTCTTCTTGAACCCCTTGCTGTCTATCTGAACTAACCCGACACCGAATGTTCCCCAGTTTACAGTCGGATGGGCATAACCCAGAAAATTATAATGGGTGCTTTCCCAGAGCGGTGCGTAGAGAGTCGTTATTTCCATTCTCTCTAACTGCGTTAATCCCGCCGGATTCCACCAGACAGCTGAGACATCATCAGCAAGCCCGACAAATGCTCCGCCCATTCCCAAAGCACGGGCACCCTGCCCCATATTTAAAAACGACCCCGGCTCGCCGCCAATCTCTTTTACAGCAAAAACATTTACCGGACATAACAAGAAAATAAACAACATTAAAACAATACTGAGCTTATAAAACTTGCTATTCATCTTCACATTCTCTCCGGAGCATTTACCCCAATTAAATATAGACTTTTTCTTAAAATAATTTTCACTGCCTGAAGTAAAAACAGCCGTGCAAATATTAAATCTTTATTTTCTGTAATTACTCTGTGTTTCTGATAATAATTATGAAAAATTTTAGCTAATTCCTGCACATAAGAAGTAACCCAATGTGGATCATAAGTCCTGACACTCAATGCTATCAATTCCGGAAAATATGCCAATTTCTTAATTAAATTTAACTCTTCGGACTCTTTTAATAACCCTAAATCTACATTACTATCTTCGGTTCGTAATCTATAACCTGATTTTTCCGCTTCCTTAAATATGCTGCAAATACGTGCATGGGCATATTGAACATAATATACAGGATTATCGGGAGATTGCTTTTTAGCTAATTCCAGGTCGAAATCCAAGTGGCTGTTTGCCCCGCGTATTAAAAAGAAAAAACGACACGCGTCTTTTCCTACTTCATCAATTACCTCCTTTAAGGTAACAAATTCGCCTGAGCGTGTAGACATAGGCTGGGGTTTACCTGCCCGGGAAAGACTGACCAATTGATAAAGAATAATTTTTAACGCCTCAGGAGAATACCCCATGGCCTCGATACTTGCTTGTACACGCTTTACATAACCGTGATGGTCTGCTCCCCAGATATCAATGAGTTTATCAAAACCTCTATTAAATTTATCATAATGATATGTAATATCTGATGCAAGATAAGTCGGCTGCTTATCACTTCGTACCACTACCCTGTCTTTTTCATCGCCGAAAGCCGTTGACTTAAACCATAAAGCATTATTTTCTTCATAAATAAAATCTCGGCCTTTAAGCTCTTCTATCATATTTTCAACTTCATTTTGTTTATACAGGTCAGACTCAACAAACCATCTGTCATATTCTACATCAAAATCCCTAAGGTCTCTTTTAATCCATCCAAGGATGTGGTTTATCGCAAATTCCTTAAAAAATTGCGTTCCCTCTTTACCTTTTATATCGTCTAAAATCTCATCCGCGATACTCTTTATATATTCACCTTTATATCCATCATCAGGAAATTCTATTTTCTCACCGTGTAACTCTTTATATCTGGCTTTTACTGATTCGCCTAAGAGATCGATCTGCTTACCTCTATTGTTTATATAATATTCTTTTTTCACATCATAACCGACACTATCTAAAATCCTGGCTAAACTATCTCCTATAGCTGCCCCTCTCCCATGCCCTATATGAAGAGGTCCTGTCGGATTAGCTGAAACAAACTCAATCTGGATTTTTTTACCTTTGCCTATATCTTGTTTGCCGTAATCGTTTTCTTTCCGGCAAATTTCTAATAATTCTTTATACAACTTTTCATTAGTAATAAAAAAATTAATAAAACCTTTGCCTGCAAGTTCTATCTTCTGGATAATTTCACCTGTGGTTTTATTATTCTGTATAGTGTCTATAATCAATTTTCCCGCTTTAGGAGGAGATACCTTCAATTGTTTAGCCATAATAAAAGCTATATTCGTTGATATGTCCCCTTCAATTTCAGCAGGACAGACCTCAAGAGAAAAATCAGGAACCTGCGTGATGCCTAATTTTTTATCTTTTCTTAATCTTCCTGATATTAATTCTCTAATTTCCTCAATAAGCATTCTATCCTCATATCTCTTTTTTATAAAAAATTATATCACTATTGTACTGCAAAAGCAACTTCCAATTTACGAACCATGTGCAAGAACCAGCACATTTATTAATCTGACCCCTGCCTTATATAAAACCTTAGAACATTCATTAACAGTTGTACCTGTAGTATAGACATCATCAATAAGAAGAACCGATTTTTTACCAAATACACCCGGTTTTCTCACAAAAAAGGAGTCTCTTAGATTTTCTATTCTTGCGTCTTTATTCAATTTATACTGGGGTTTGGTATTTTTTATTCTTTTTAAGTTATTATTTATCACCTTTTTATTAAAATGTTTCCCTATCCCGTCTATAAGAAGCTCCGTCTGGTTAAACCCCCTCTTCCTGTATTGCCTCCTATACAAGGGAACAGGAATAAGATAATCAATCTTATCTATATCAAAATGATTTTTTATGTGGCCGACCATAAGTTCACTAAGTGCCCTGGTTAAAGCCGTTTTCTTCTTGTACTTCACTAAATGAATACACTGCTTTAATATACCTTCATATTTCCCCACAGCCCGAACTTGATTAAAATAGACCCTGGATTTTATATCAGGCCTGGGGCAATAAGGACTATTTGGTAATGAAACTTTTTCCCAGCAATAAGAACATAAACGTCTTTTGTTATCAGCAGCAAGAGCTCGCCCGCAAACCTCGCAATACAACGGATACATAAAATTTAGTATATATTCCCATACAGTAGGCATATAGAATTTTTCAATCCTTATCTATTTATTAGAATTTAATCAGCAACTTAAAGAGCACGTTAACCGTCCAGTAATTATTCTGTGAAAGCTCAATATATTCAACCCTGGAAAAACCTGTACCCAGGGTAAAAACAAAATTACTGCTTACATTATAATCAACATCTAAGTCAGCACTGTAAGTGTTTTTATTATTCTTTTCCACGTTACTGCGTTGAATATCTGTCTTGAGAGTCGTGGAAAATTTCAGAGCATTCTTAAGCATAATAGGTTTCTTGATAAGCGGTAAACGAAGTCCTCTCGGAAATCTTAAATTAGTAGTTATATTAATACTCGGGGTCTTCCTGTCATCAAAACTCGTGCTTTGTCCTCTCTGTTGGGTCCATTTATGATCATAACGCACCTTAAACCTTAAATTTTTTACCAGGTTGAAATTTACCTGCACACCCTTTTTTTGTGAGATATTAGTCTTTAAATCTCTACCTTCTGCGTTTTTATCAATTGCTAGGCTATCCTGGTATTCGAGAATCCATGTATATTTTTTAA
>DAOVJB010000008.1 GCA_030673425.1 Elusimicrobiota bacterium
AGTAATATCCAGTCAATATCTTGATTCAGCCATTGATGTGCTTGCCGATGTTATTATGAATGCCAGCTTCCCGTTAGAGGAATTAGAAAAAGAACGTTTAGTAATCTTAGAAGAGATAAAAAGACGCTACGATAATCCTCAGGCTCACCTCTGGGATATATTCAATAAAAACATCTATAAAACCCATCCTTACAGTCGTACTGTTCTCGGACCTGCTGGTATAGTAGAGAAAATGACCCGGGAAACGCTCATGGAACACTACCACAAATTCTACATTCCTAACAACATGTCGCTAATAATAGCAGGGGATTTTGACAGAGAAAAAATCATTTCCAAAACTAAAGATATTTTCAAAAGTTTCAAACAAAAAAAATTAAAAGATAAAATTTCTAAGTCCGTCAAGCAAGATTCTATAAACATTGAAGAAAAGAAAAAAACAGAACATGCATATCTTCTGTTAGGTACATTAGGACCAAAAGTAGATAATAAAGATCAATATGCCATGGATATCTTAAGCTATGTCCTGGGAGGAGGCAGAAGCTCCCGTATATACAGAAAACTGATTGAGGAAGAAAAATTAGCCTATAGTATCGGCGTCTCTTTTTTAACCCTTAGAGAAGAGGGACCATTTTATATCAACGCTGTCTGTGAACCCGCAAAAATTCCTTTAGTCAAACAAACCATATTGGATGAGCTTATTAAAATAAAGCAGGAAAAAATATCCCGGGAAGAACTAAACAGGGCCAAGACCATGTTAAAAAGTGGATATTTACTAAGTAACCAGACTTATGCTGGTCAGGCTTTTACTTTAGGATATTACGAAACCATTTATAAATATGAATTTACTCAATCGTATATAAACAAAATTGAAGAAGTTAGTATTAATGACATATCACATGTAGCTGAGCAATACATTAACTTAGATAAAACAACGTTTGTGGTTATAACCCCTCGATCAGGAGAAAAAATACCAGATGAATAAACGAAAATTATTCTTTATTTTTATCTTTTTATTTATTATCACTCAGATATCAGCACTTAATTGTTTTGCTTCCGATATAAAAAAAATAATACTTAATAACGGATTGACCTTGATATATAAAGAGAATAAATCTAACGAAATCATAGCAATGGATTTATTCATTAAAAGCGGAAGCTGGGATGAGAATGATAAGAATGCAGGAATTACTAACTTCATTCAAAGAGTCCTATTAAAAGGTACAGCAACAAAAACAAGCAAAGAACTTGCTTTAGAAATAGAATCAATAGGGGGAATAATCAATGCTGATACAGCTGATGATTATGCCCAAATTTATGTTATCATCACAAAAAAACATTTTACAAAAGGCCTGGAAATTTTATTTGATGTCGTAAATAATCCTTCTTTTGAAAGTGTTGAAATTGAAAAAGAGAGAAATATGATCCTGGCGCAGATTAAATCTAAAGAAGATAGTATATTTGAAACTACTTACGATTTATTTAATGAAGCCCTTTACGGAAAATACCCTTATCATAAGACTGTATCAGGTACTAAAGAGACTGTTCTGTCTATAAACCGCAAAGATCTAATAAATTTCCATAAAAAATTCTACAAACCCCCTAATATGGTTCTGGTGGTGGTAGGGAACATAGCTCAAGAGAAAGTGGAAAGAGAACTGGAGAAAATACTTAATACTGAGGAATGTCCTGATGGTGTTTGTCCTTTACCAGCCGAAGAAGATACTGAATCCCCTGATGAACTAATCCCTCAAAGAAAAGCCCCCTATAAAAAAACATACAAAGGTAAATTCAGGCAGGCATATCTTATGTTGGGATATATCTTACCTGAAGGGGCTTCTTTAGATTACCCGGTATTAAAGGTGATTAACGCGCTTTTAGGCGGGGGAATGAGTTCCAGGCTCTTTGTAAACCTGCGAGATAAAGAAGCATTAGCATACGAGATAGGAAGTTTTTATCCTACAAGAAGGTTTAAAAGCAAATTTGTCATGTATTTAGGCTTAGATAAAAAAAATATAACCAAGGCCCGCAATAAACTTCTCGAGCAGATAGAAAAACTAAAACAGAAGAAGGTAACAGATAAGGAACTCCGGGAGATAAAAAATTATCTCAAAGGAACTTTTATTCTTGACCACCAGACTAATAAAAGACAGGCATGGTATTTAGGATGGTACGAGACAATCGGTAAAGGTTACCTTTATGATAATCTATACTTAAAAGATTTAGAAAGAGTAACACCTGAAGATATTATAAAAACAAGCAAAAAATACCTTAAAGATAATAACTGGGTAGCTATAGAAATCATACCAGAGGATAAATGAAGCGTTTAAGAAAAAACAATATAAATAAAACGCTTGTTTTCATAAATATAATAATTCTGTCATTATTTTCCTATATATGCGTGAAAGCTGAAGAAATTTCTATCGTTGCTGTTGGTGATATAATGCTTTCACGATTTATCGGAAAGGATTTAGCTAACAAAGGATACAATCACGCTTATGAGAAAATACAGGGTATTCTTTCATCAGGCGATGTCACATTCGGTAATTTAGAATGCCCAATATCTGAAAGAGGAAAATCCACACACAGGGGATACTTATTCCGCGGGAATCCTGATGTTGTAAAAGGATTGGTTTGGGCTGGTTTTGATGTATTATCACTGGCTAATAACCACGCTATGGATTATGGAACTATTGCACTTTTAGATACTATTAAAATATTAAAAGCTAATAAAATCCATACCATCGGAGCAGGGAGAAACTTAAAAGAGGCAAGAAGACCGATAATCTTCAGGAAAAAAGATCTAAGAGTAGGGTTCCTCGCTTATTGTTTTGTCTATATGGAGCATTTCTGTGCTGATGAGAAAAGATCGGGCATTGTTCCGGGACGGATGAGTTTAATAACCGAAGATATAAAAAAATTAAAAGAAACAGCTAACATAGTAATAGTATCGTTCCACTGGGGAAAGGAATATTCCATAAGACCATCAGATTTCCAGGTAAAAATAGCTCACCAGACTATTGATGCCGGCGCGGATTTAATAATAGGGCACCATCCCCATGTATTGCAGGCTATGGAATTTTATAAAGATAAACCTATTTTTTACAGTTTAGGTAACTTTATATTTGACCAGGCTTTTGGCGATACGCCTAAAAGTGCAATCTTAAAATGTATATTTACTCTTGACGGATTAAAAAATATTAATATAATACCTGTTATACGTACGTATGATACATATTATCCTCAGGTTGCCCAAGGAGAAGACAGAGAAGAAATCATATCTCAAATATTAGGTCTTACAGAACCTCAGGAATAAGAATTCAAGGATTAATAATGTTTAAGAAAAACGATCTGGATTTTGAAATCTCTTTTTACGAAAACCTTATAAAAGAAAAACCCGATTTTGTGGAGGCTCTTATTCCTCTGGGGAATGCCTATACAAAAAAGGGCGATTACAAAAAGGGACTTGAAATTGATAAGAGACTAATTGAACTAAGACCGGATGATCCCATTGTTTTTTACAATTTAGCCTGTACTTATTCATTGCTTAACATGAGAGATTCATCATTTAAATCATTAGAAAAAGCTATCTCACTGGGATATGATGATTTTGAGTATATGAATCAAGACCAGGACTTAAACAATATAAAAACAGATAAAAGGTTCAACGAACTCATCTCCAAACACAGCAAAACACCTCAAATTAACAAGGAGTAACTATGAAAAGAGAGGAAGCATTTACATTAATAGAATCTAAAATAAAAAATAAAAATCTTATAAAACATATGATAGCAACAGAGGCCTGTATGAAGGCTCTGGCTAAATACCTGGACGAAGATGAGAAGCTCTGGGGTTTAGCCGGGTTGCTTCACGACCTTGACTATGAAGAAACAATAGATGACTTCTCTCAGCATGGTATAGTAACTGGGAAAATACTTACAGATATGGACGTTAACACTCAGGCCATCTACGCTATCAAAGCCCATACAGGTCAGTCGCCTGCCAAGAGCGCTATGGCCAAGGCTCTTTATGCTGTTGACCCATTAACCGGTTTAATCGTAGCAAGCGCTCTGATGCATCCGTCCAAGACTCTTGCCGAAGTAAATACTAATTTCATTTTGAACCGTTTCAATGACAATTCGTTTGCCAAAGGTGCAAACCGCAAGCAAATTAAAAGCTGTGCTAATCTTGGAATAACGTTACAGGTATTTATAAGAGTCTGCCTCCAAGCAATGCAATCCGTTTCGGACGAGTTAGAGCTTTAAGAAAAACTACAGGGTGAAAAATTGATTCCTCTTAAAACTACCGTCCCCGTAAGGAAATTCCCTTCTATAACTATTATTCTTATTCTGGTAAATATTATAGTCTTTTTATATGAAGTTTCCATAGGAAACCAGATAAATAATCTACTGCAAACCGCTGCCGTTATCCCTGCACGATATTTCAGTCAGCAAACTGTTCCCTCTATATATTTCTACCCGCTTTTTTCTTCTATGTTTCTTCATGGTTCATGGATGCATCTAATAAGTAATATATGGTTTCTATGGATTTTCGGCGGTGGTATCGAAGACAGAATGGGGCATATTAACTTTTTAATTTTTTATCTTTTATGTGGAATTATTGCTAACATAGTTCACATATTTATTAATTCCAATTCCTTAATTCCTGTCATTGGAGCAAGCGGAGCCATCGCAGGAGTTTTAGGTGCCTATATGTTTTTGTTTCCTTCATCCAGAGTTATCACTCTTGTGCCGATTTTTTTCTTTCTTTCCATCGTAAGAATTCCTGCTTTCTTTTTTCTGGGATACTGGTTTTTCCTGCAATTTCTTAATGGGTTGGCGACAATAGGGCAGACCCGTCATATAGGTGGTATAGCATGGTGGGTACACATCGGGGGCTTTATATCAGGTATCGTGTTATTACTGGCATTTGTAAAAAGGAAGAATAGTTATAGATAATAATCTCAAAAATTTAAGCGTCATCTAAAAAGATGACTTTTTTATTTTGATTTTTTAAGATTATATGCTAAAATATATATTTAATAAAGTAATGTTATTTAGATTGAATAACATGTTTCACATATCAAAAAGCGATTAAGGATTAATAGATGGATATTTTAGCTATGAAAAATATTCCACAAGAGGAGCTAGTTAAACCTGAAAATAAAACTATTATGGTTCTAGGCGGTGCTGATACAGGAAAGACATCTCTTATCGAAGGATTAATTAATTTATTAATACCTCAAAACAAAGTGGGGATTGTGGATTGCGACATAGGACAATCGCATCTTGGTCCACCGACTACCATATCATGGGGATTGTTGGAAAACGAGTTCACCGGCTGGGAAGATATAGTAATAAGGGATTTTTATTTCACCGGTTATTTATCGCCGGCAGATAATTTATTATCTGCACTAACCGGATTAAAACTGATTCATGACAAGGCACAAAAGTTTGCCGATAAAATAATCGTAGATACAACGGGTTTTATCGAAAGACAGTCCGGTACAATACTCAAGGAAAGCCAGATAGAACTTATAAAACCTCATATCATTTTAGCACTTCAAAAGGAAAAGGAACTAGAATCCATACTGGATACGTTCAAAAACGCTAAAGATTTGATTATCTATAGAATTGATGTGTCCGAGGTAGGAAAATATAAAAACCCTGATGAACGGGTTGATTACCGACATAAAAAATTCACCCAGTATTTCCACGTTCTCAACCGACTGGAACTAAACCTAAAGCAAATAGGCGTTAGGAATATCGGTGCTAACTGTCTGAGTATAAACTCAAATCATAAGACAGGTGATACGCAACCATTAAAACAAAAGCAGGAACTGACCAATTGTCTGATATCACTAAGAGATGGAAACAACGAAGACATTGCCCTGGGAATCATAGATAGTATTGATATAAACAATCATAAGATAGTGGTTCTTTCACCGCTTAGTGATGAAAATAGAGTAAAAGCAATAGTTATAGGAAATATAAACGTAACACTATAATTCCGACTCAAGAAAATTTTCAAAAAGAGGCCATAATGAAAAAAAGAGGTCCCGGTTTTAATTTAGACAAACTCTGTGAATTTGGAATGTTGCTTAACCGCCTGGAGAAAAATGACGATGCACTTAATCTAATAGTCAGTTATGTCAGCAAAATTTCCGGGGTAAAGAAGGTAGCCCTGACATTATTCGATACCGAAAGCGATAACTTAGAACTTAAATCATCACAGGGATACATTAAAGATGAGATTGAGTTATTCCCTACAGAAAAAGAGATAATTAAAAAAATAGCCCGCGATGGAAATTTCATTATTAACGACAACAAAGAAGGAGTTATATCTTTCCCTCTTTATGTGGCAAACGAGGCCATCGGGTTCCTGCATATAACAGCAGGAGGACGTAAGAAAAAATTCAGTAAAAAAAAGCTCAAGTTGATTGCTCTGTTAGCCAGTCACATTGCTCCGTCTTTAGGAATGCTATTAACAAAAGAGAAGTCCCAGACCGCATATATAGAGATGATCGAAACACTGGCAAGGGCTATTGATGCCAAAGATCCTTATACGAAAGGGCACAGTGACAGGGTATCTCATTATGCTTCCGATATAGCAAGGGAATTAAACTTATCTGAAACCCGGGTTTCAGAAATAAGGCATATGGCTCTTTTACATGATATCGGTAAAATAGGGGTAAAAGAAGGTATATTGAGTAAAGAGGGACGACTGAGTTTTGCGGAATTTGATGCTGTCAAAATGCATCCCTTAATCGGAGAAAGAATTATAAGTCCTGTCAAGCTTTTCAAAAATTCCGTTCCTATACTGCTCTACCACCATGAACATTTTGACGGTACGGGGTACCTTGAAGGTCTGAAAGGATCCGACATTCCCCTGGGTGCCCGAATCTTAACTGTTGCCGATGCTTACGATGCTATGATCTCCGAACGCCCGTACAGAAACGCTATTGATAAAGATATAGCTTTAGGAGAGTTGCAAAAAGAAGCAGGTCAACATTTTGACCCTGATGTGGTAAAAATCTTTATAAAAATTATGAACTCTAAATAAGTTACTGACCTCAACAAGAAGCCATCAGGAGGAATATTTGCGTATTTTATTCATGGGGTCTCCAAAGGTAGCCGTCCCCTTTTTAGAAACGGTGAACAAAGATGAAGAGGTAGTAGGTGTAGTTACTCAAAAGGACAGTCCGGCAGGCCGGGGATATAAATTGACAGCACCTCCGGTAAAAGAAGCTGCTTTACGTTTAGGATTGACAGTTCATCAGCCGGAAAAAATAAAAAATAATACAGAATTTTCAGAATTAGTAAAAAGTCTTGAGCTTGACTTAATTGTTGTTACTGCCTTTGGAAAAATTCTACCTCTTGATATATTGCAATCCCCCAAGATGGGTTCCGTAAACATTCATTTTTCATTGCTGCCCAAGTATCGCGGAGCAGCACCAGTCCAGTGGGCCCTTATAAACGGAGAAAAACAAACAGGTATAACCATTTTCTGGATGAACGAGAAAGTAGACGCAGGGGAGATAATAGTACAAGAAAAGATTGCGATTTCTTTAGAAGATACTTATATAACCTTATTAAACAAGTTAATCTCCCCGGGTATATTAGTACTAAAGAACGCTTTAACATTAATAAAAGAAAATAAATCTCCAAGGATTGTACAAAATGATGATGATTCCACTTATGCCCCTCTTTTGAGAAAACAGGACGGGGAAATAAAATGGGATAAATCGTCTTTAGCAATATATAACCTTACAAGAGGTCTGGTCCAATGGCCGGGGGCATATACCCGGTATAAGACAGAAACAGGCGAACACAAAACATTAAAGCTCTTAGAAACCAAGGCTTTAGACTCAACTTCTTCTTCCTGCTCGGGGAAACCGGGAGAGATCGTAGATATTATAAAAAATGAAGGTTTTGTTGTCCGATGTGGTGAAGGATATCTGTTAGTTAAACACGTCCAGTCAGAAGGCGGTAAGGCGATGTCCTGTTATGACTTTTTACAAGGGCATAAGATTAAAATCGGCAGGGTTCTTGGAAGAGAATAATAACCTCAACAATTCCTCGGATTTTTTAGTTGACAATGAGCTGTAAAATAGCTATAATGAGGGATTACTTTTATATAAGTCTCAGGAATCAAATTTATGCGAAAATCTATAAAAAACAACAGCCTCTTAAATAAAGTCTTAAAAACATCCATAACTTTTGTGGTCTTTTTAATCCTGTTCTATATATCCTTAAATTTTTTAATGGGCAAGATCATCCACAATGGAAAAGATGTCGTTGTGCCAAATTTAATTGGTTCAAACCTGGAAAACGCTTATAAAGCATTGATGGAACATGAACTATACCTGCAAAAAGAGGGTAAACAGTTTAACAGCAATATACCCAAAGGCAATATTATATCCCAGAAACCCCTGCCTGGCACAATGGTAAAACCGGGCAGGAGTATCAGAGTCATAATCAGCAGCGGGAGCGAAAAAATAGTGGTCCCTGACCTGGTGGGTAAACCGGAACGCAAAGCAGAGATCATACTAAGACAATCTGGATTGAGCTTGGGAGATAAAACTGAGAGTTATTCTGTTTCCTTAAAAAAGGGACTGGTAATTATGCATGACCCTGAAGCAGACACCCACGTGGAAAAAGGAACCCCGATAAGTCTGCTTATAAGTAAAGGTTTAACCAAACACGGAGCCCTGATGCCTGATTTTATCGGTGAGAAAATTACCATGGCAGAAAGAATAGTAAGCGCAATGGGGTTGTCTATAGAGGATATTTCCACCGAGGTCAATGACGACTTAGAAGAAGGTACGATCATAGAACAATCGCGTGAGCCAAATACAATAGTTCATCTTAACAATACACTAAGTTTTGTAATTACCGTTCAAAGCAAGACCATAGCATCATACATAAAGGAAATTTATTTTGAGGTATCTCAGGGACTTTTAGATAAACACGTCCGAATCATAGTATCTGATAAAATAGGAGATAGAGAAGTTTACAATAAAATGCAGGAACCCGGTTCTAAAATAGATATAGACGTTCCCGTTAAAGGAAAGGCAAAAGCTTACATATATATAAACGAGGTGCTTGTATCAGAAAGAGAGCTATAAATTGATAAAAATTGCTCCATCCATTTTGACATCTGATTTCAGCAGATTATATGAGGAAGTAAAACAAGTCGAAGATGCCGGAGCTGACTTACTTCATCTTGATATAATGGACGGACATTTTGTTCCAAACATCACGATGGGACCAGTGGTCCTCAGATCGCTTAAAAAGAGGGTTAAATTACCCTTTGATGTTCATCTGATGATTCAGGAGCCCTGGAACTTCATTAAAGCTTTCAGTGACGTCAGTGATATTTTAACTGTCCATGTGGAAGCATGCAATAATATACCAGGAATTCTAAAAAAGATAAAAACATTAAATATTAAAGCGGGACTGGCACTTAATCCTAATACTGATGTTTCTTCTGTTACGGATTATCTGAAAGATATCGATATGGTAACTATTATGACTGTTAATCCAGGCTTCGGCGGGCAAAAGTTTATGACTAGTGTTTTACCTAAGATAAAAAAAATACGCAATATAATCAGTAAAGGAGAATTAAATGTAGATGTTGAGGTAGACGGTGGAATAACGTCGAAAAATGTCGGACAGGTAGTAAAAAACGGAGCTAATGTAATTGTGACCGGAGCAGCTATATTTAATAAGAAAACAACCGTAAAAGATGCATTAAAGATAATACGAAATAGCGCAAAATAAATCATAACACAGACTAATAGGAGGTGAATCTAGTGGCTGTAAGAATACGCTTAAAAAGAGTTGGAAAACCACACAAACCAGTTTATCGAATCGTGGCTGCTCATAAATCTCACACGAAAGGCGGCAGGGTAATCGAGGTACTGGGACAATATAATCCTGTTCCCAATCCGCCTTTAGTTAGTATTGATAAAGATAAAATACTTAATTGGCTTAAAAAAGGAGCGACACCTTCAAAGACGGTAGAGAAAATATTGAAAAAAGCTCAAATAAACATTTGATAATATACAGGGGGAATTGTGAAAGAATTAATCAATTATATTGCTCAGAATATAGTGGATAACCCTGAATCGGTCAATGTGTCCGAAGTTGAAGGGGAACGAACCACAATCTTAGAATTGAGAGTAGCTCCTGAAGACGTGGGAAAAGTTATAGGCAAACAGGGCAGGATCGTTAAGGCAATGCGTATTCTCCTGGGAGCAGCTGCTGCCAAATCACAGAAAAGGGCTGTGCTTGAAATAATAGAATAAAGAATGCTTGTTATTTATGAAAATTGATATTTTAACTTTATTTCCTAATATGCTCGATGGACTATTATCAGAGAGCATATTAAAACATGCCAGAAAAAAAAAGCTCCTTACCATTAATGTCCATAATATACGCGATGAGGCATCTGATAGGCATAAAATGACTGATGACAGACCGTATGGTGGCGGACCGGGAATGGTAATGAAAATAGAGCCTATTTATGCAACGCTTACAAAACTGGGTATTAAACTAAACAAGAGAGTTGCCAAGACAAGCTTATTGAATATTGATAGGAAGAAAACCCGCATTATCCTGATGAGTCCGCAGGGAGAAACTTTCACGCAGAAAAAAGCAGCTTTTCTGTCAAAACGAAAACACCTGATCTTTATATGCGGACATTATGAAGGAGTAGATGAAAGGGTAAAAAAATACTTAACCACTGACACGATTTCTATCGGTGACTATGTATTAACAGGAGGAGAAATAGCAACAGCAGTGGTGATAGATGCCGTAGCTCGTATGATTAAAGGCGTAGTTGGAAAAGAAGAATCCCTATCTACAGAAAGTTTTCGCAATAATATCTTTGACTGGCCACATTATACCAGGCCCCAGGATTTTAAGGGCTTGAAAGTTCCAAAGGTACTTTTATCCGGCAATCATGAGAAAATTGCCACGTGGAGGAAAGATCGGGCATTAAGAAACACCTTAAAAAGACGGCCGGATCTAGTAAATAGACACAAAAAATAATTTAACTTAAACAGAATATAATACTAGGAGGATTTACAATGTCAAACATGGATAAAATAATTTCTAATCAAAAATTATTTCCTGGCAGAGAGATAATCGCAAAGCGTAAAGAATTATTCAGACCCGGGGATATGGTAAAGGTACATGCCAAAATCATAGAAGGGCAGAATGAAAGGATACAGGTTTTCGAAGGCATAGTCATAAGGAAAAGAGGCAGTGGTCTTGATTCTACCTTTACTGTACGCAAAACCTCTTACGGTATAGGCATAGAACGAACATTTCCTTTAGGCTCCCCTCTTATCAACAAAATCGAAGTGATAAAAAAGGGAAAGGTAAGAAGAGCAAGACTCTATTACCTGCGTAAGAGAAAGGGCAAAGCTGCTCAAGTTAAGGAAAGAAAATCCTAACTATTACAGGTACAATATGAACCGCCTTTTCACGTATGATAAGGATGTAAGGAATAGGGGATATAACCTTGTTGCCGGTGTTGATGAAGCAGGACGTGGTCCGCTTGCGGGTCCGGTAGTAGCAGCTGCCGTGATACTATCATCAAACTGTTACATAAACGGCCTAAAAGACTCTAAAAAACTCTCACCTAAAAAAAGATACCAAATCTACAAAATCATACACCAGGAGGCTATCGACATAGCCATCGGGATAGTCGATGTTGAAACTATTGATAAAATAAATATCCTTCAGGCATCTCTATTAGCTATGAAAAGGGCTATCCGCAACCTAAAACAGACACCAGAATACCTACTGATAGATGGGCCATTCTCGCCTCTAGTCAATATACCCAGAACCACTATAATTAACGGAGAGGACCGGAGCGCCGTCATTGCCAGTGCATCGATTGTGGCAAAAGTAATTCGAGACAACATAATGATAAGACTTCATGAGAAATACCCGTTGTACTGTTTCAACAAACATAAGGGATACGGCACGTCCTTACATATATCTATTCTAAATCAACATGGTCCGTGTAGAATCCACAGACAGACTTTTAACCGTGTAAAGAATTGTGATATATTAAACATAAAAGCAAAAAGGACATAGAGTATGCAACTTAGAAATATCATGTTAAACATAGTATCTGACTTGCTGGATCAGACTCTATTAAAAACATATGATATCTGTAAATGTGAGAAATGCAGGACGGACATTATTGCCTATGTCCTGAGCCGCATACCAGCTAAATACGTAACTACAGATGTTGGAGCTATATCCACTCTGGTTGAACAGGAAAAGGTGGAGAATGAGGCTGAAATAATAAGGAAAATAATAGAAGCTATAAAAACAATAGGCAAATATCCTCAGCATGAATTTAAGAAGGGCTCTAAAGAGGATAAGGACAAAGCCTTTGAACTTCTCCTGGACAATATATACCAAACAAGAGGTATTGATTTCAGGAGATACTTAGCCAGGGTACTAAAGCGGAGAATATCTCGCAGGATGACAGTAAATAAAGTAAAAAGCTACTCTGATTATTTAAGAGTATTAACGTCTAATCCGAAAGAATACGATGAATTATTCAATGTACTAACAATTAACGTTTCAGAATTCTTCAGGGATGCCAAGATATTCAACACAATCAGAAAAACACTATCTGAAGTAATAGAAGATAAAATCAAGAGAGGAAAATACTCAATTAAAATCTGGAGTGCCGGATGTGCCAGCGGAGAGGAACCTTATTCTATCGCCATAGCTTTGCGCGAAATTATAGAAAAAGAAGGGGTTCCGTTTAATATTTCGATTATAGCTACAGATATAGATGACAAATGCCTTAAGGTTGCAAAAACAGCAGAGTATAAACAAATAAGTCTTAGGAATGTAAATAAATATTTATTGCAAAAATACTTTATGCCTACCCACGGGAAATACAGAGTAAAGGACGAGATAAAAAGACTGGTAACATTTTATCATCATAACCTGATTGCCGATACTCATTTTGAAAAGGTTGATATTGTCTTCTGCAGAAATGTATTTATATTTTTCAACCGCAGCCTGCAGGAACATCTGATAATGACTTTCTACAAAGCCCTTAAAAAAGACGGCTATCTTATACTGGGTGCAGTAGAAACATTCCTGGGAGAGGCAAAATTGGTCTTTAATGAAATAGATTTAAAGGCAAGAATATATCAGAAGATATAATTTTAAAATAACCCTAAAAGACCACCAAAAAAAATTGGTGGTTTTTTTTATTGCTTTTTTATTTTGAATATGGTAAAAGAAAAATTAAGTAAACATTGTAAACATATACCAGATATAGTTGTTAGAGAGCGTAACACTACAAGAAAGGAGATACTGTGAATATACTCCATACATTGTATGCTATATTTGTTTTCTGCTTTGGCCTGGCTTTCGGAAGTTTAGCTAATGTTTGCATCTGGCGTATTCCCCGTGAAGAATCCATCATATCACCAGGTTCACATTGCCCTAAATGTAATAGTTCTATAAAATGGTACGATAACATTCCTCTTATAAGCTTCATCTTCCTGGGAGCAAAATGCAGATATTGTAAGAATACAATCTCCTGGCAATATCCTCTTGTGGAACTGGCAACCGGACTTATATTTGCCACTTTATTCTTAAGATTCGGCTTCAATATAACATTCTTCATTAATCTAATTCTTGTTTACTTCCTTATAATAATCAGCGGTATAGATTTCAAAACACAGTTAATACCGGACGTCCTGAGCATTCCTCTTATGGGAATAGGTCTTATCACCAGCTTTATAAATCCTGTATTGAGAATCCCCAGTTATAAATTGCATGTTTTCATAGGCGTGCCCATACCTATACCGATTGTCCATTTTATGTCGGCTATACTGGGCATATTAGTAGGGGGAGGACTCCTTTATTTCATCGCCTGGGTCAGCAGGGGAGGAATGGGAGGCGGTGATATTAAGCTTGCAGCCGCGATAGGGGCCTTTTTTGGCTGGGAAAACATTCTCTGGACATTAGGGGTAGCCTTTTTCATTGGAGGTATTTTAGCCCTGATTCTGTTGGTCTCAGGCCTAAAGAAAAGGAAGGATCCCATACCTTTTGGGCCTTGTATAGCTCTTAGAGCCTTAATAGTTATGTCGTTCCGTTCATTTTTATACAATCTCTTATTCTATAGTTCGATAATTTTCTGATATGATGTTAAAAAAATACTCGATAAAATTAATTCTGATACTGTTAATCCTCGCCTCCTTAAGCGTGGGGTGTAATTTTGGAATCTGGGGGAAGAATAGGGGATCTATTTCAGGTAAAATCTTAGATTCGAGTAACTCGCCTATTACTGAAGCTAAAGTAACCACATTTCCAGCTACTATAATAATGACCACTAATAAAAACGGTTATTTTAATATCGATAACGTCGAAAAGGGAGACTACACGGTCACTATAACAAAAGCAGGTTATACCACAAAAACTACTTCCTGCAGGCTTGACGGTGGAGCAAGCTTCAGCTGTTGGGGAAGCAGTAATAATACTTACGTAGAGATCCATCTTACTTTGAACTAAAACAAAAAATAAACGGAAGGAGGTGAATTATATGCGAATTATAGCCTTGATTAACCAAAAAGGTGGCTCTGGAAAGACAACCACGGCTGTTAATTTAGGAGCAAGCCTGGCTAAACTAAACAAACGAGTATTAATAATCGATATAGACCCCCAGGCACACGCTACGATACATTTAGGAGTTGACCTCCAGAAGCTTGAAAATTCTATCTACGAGGTACTAATTTCCGGAAAATCCCTAAAAGAAGTCATATCTAAGACAGAAATGGATAATTTAGAACTCGTTCCTTCTCATATCAATCTTTCAGGTGCTGAGATTGAACTGGTCAACATGATCGGGAGAGAAACCATTCTTAAGGATAATATCAATAAGTTAAAGGCAAAATATGACTATATTCTTATTGATTGTCCTCCTTCGTTAGGGCTATTGACCCTTAACGCTTTAACGACTGCAAACGAGGTAATGATTCCCATCCAGACCGAATACTTGGCCCTGGAGGGTATGAGTAAGCTCGTAAGCACCATAGAGATTGTAAGAAAGAGGTTGAATAAGAACCTGGAGATCACGGGTATTATTCCTACGATGTACGATTCACGGACGAATTTGAGCCAGGAGGTCTTAGATAATATATCCGGATATTTTAAGAAGAAAGTCTTTAAGACCGTGATCAGGCAGAATATTCGTTTAGCTGAAGCACCGTCGTATGGGAAACCAATAGTTCTATATTCCGCTAGAGCCCATGGTAATGAGGATTACATGAAATTAGCAAAGGAGGTGATTCGTCGTGGTTAAAAAGAAGGCACTCGGACAGGATCCATTTAAGAAAAAATTATTTCCATGGATAAAGAACACCGAGGAAGAGAAAGAGGAGAGAATCACCCAAGCACAAAACACCCGAACACAGACGATAGAGAAAGCTAGCAAACAACGTTTACTAAGTAAACAAAGTTTACCAAGTAATTCTGAGACATTAAGGCAGACTTATCATCTTAATGTCGACAATGTAGAGAAAATCAAGCAGTATGCTTACATAGAGCGACTAAAGATTTCAGAAGTAGTGAATAGAGCCCTTGAAGATTTTTTCAAAAAGAATAGGATTACCTTGTAAACAAGGATTACATTGTATACACTGTTTTTGTAGTTTACAGTATTTACTATGTAAACAAGGTAATTTTATATAATACCCAGAGACGACTATAGAGAAGAGAGAGAATAGTAACTTAAGTTTACTGAGTAAACAAGGTAAACATAATCAAAAATGCCCTTTTTAAGCTCCGTGGAGTAACCAGATGAGCTCAAAAGGGTTTTTTTGTGTCTTTATCGTCGTTAAAACTCTATAAATGCGATTTTAACCACTTAAAACATATTTATATAGGTAATAATACCTCTAAAACTCCTCGAAAACCTCTAAATAAGCCAAAAAGTACCTGGTCCACAAAATAGGACCCACTTGGATCAAGCAAGAAACCATAAAATAAGACCCTCATAGGACATAGAGTGCTAAAATGAAAAACTTGAAGTCAAGTCTTTATTTGAAAGCAAAAAGCTTATATTTTAAGGCTTTTTTATATAAACTTGATACTTTACTTTACTGTTCAAGAAGTGGCACTTCTATGGCCAAAGTTAACATAATATATATTATCGGACATTGATTATTAAGCTAAAAAAGAGCTGTTTATAGACGATAAATTTATAAGGTCTCTCCTTAAAATAAATTCCTCTATATGGATATTATTTTTAGTAAATTTTTATCTCGGCAGGCTCAATTGAAAAACACTAAAAACAGTATTGACGATAAAGAACGTCAACAGAAATAGCAAAACATAATGGATTATCAAAAGTGGTTTCCTGTTTGATATGGTACTGGTCTTGTAAATTTTATATGATTTGATCCCATCAATCCCTATTAGGGCTCCCAAAAGAGCCAACACAATTATATATACCGACATCTCCCCATTCACCCCTTCCTTTTTATGCTTAAAATACTCAGAATCGGAAAAACC